>CAYLWP010000109.1:0-8982 GCA_964387365.1 uncultured Roseburia sp.
TTCGGAACACGAAAAACTTCATGCCAAATACAGGGCCTTGCCCTAACAAAAAAAGACCATTCTCACACATCGTGAAAACGGTCTCTAATAATCCATTATTTTTTTCTATCCATCAACTGCGGGTCAACCTCGTTAATCTTGCTCATGGACTTATAATACTTGAGTGCTGCTGCATTGGACTTCTTCAGCTGCTTAATCTCGGTACGTTTCATTCGGAATACGTTCTCTACGGCACTTCTGTTGCGCTTCTCCTGCGCCTCGACAGTAACGCCCTTTTCTACTGCTACACGGATAAGCTCCTGCATCTTAAGCACCTTATCACGGTACTTTTCCGGAGCGCTTTGTACCTCATCCTTCACCAGCTCATAGGTCGCGTTAAATCCATCGTCCAGCTTATTAATCTCATCAATAAGCTTCCCCTTTTCGTCCATGGTCTTATCATACGCTTCCAGGTCCATCGGTTGGTGTGAGGAGATTTCTGCCTGCCTTGTGTTAAGCTCCGTCACCTGCTCCAATACTGCGATTTTCTTTTCAAGGCTTTCAATCATAATCTGTAAATAACCTTCTGTCATGCCTTTCCCCTTCCTTATACATGCTGTCTGTTCATTTCCTGTCAGGTTCCTGTTCTTTTCATTGCCGAGGGTGAGTAGCCTGCACTGTTCTGCTGACCACCGGCTACTCTTGCCTGAGCTGCCGGATTGCTCTTATCGGAAGCAACCTTCTTCATAACTTCTTTCCAGTTATCTCTCATGGAACGAAGGTGCTTCACAACCTCCTGCATAATCTCAGAATCCTTTGCGATATTTGCCTCGTGGCATCGCCTTAACAGATATACATACACCTTTTCAAAATCTTCCCAAATCGGATACTTTTTGTCAAGTGTTTCACGGAAGTTCTGAATAATTTTTTCCACCTTTACCACATTTTCATGTGCCTTGGAAGGATCCTTATTCTCCATTGCAAGGATTGCAATGTTTCCGAACTTAATTGCCCCTTCATATAACATCAAGGTCAGCTCCGCAGGTGACGCCGTCATAATCTTACTATTTTGATACTGTGCATAACCGTTTTGTTTCAGCATGCTGTTCCCTCACTCCCTATTTTTATTTACGATAGCCTTTAGAACCGGACCTTGTCGGTTCTAAAGGGCACTAGTTACAGTTACATTCCCAGCATCGCTGATACGGTGTTCTGGTTAGACTGAAGCTTGGAAAGTGCAACCTCCATCGCCGAGAACTTATCATACCACTTATCCTCGTAGTCGCTCAGTTCCTTTTCTGCATCCTTAATCTTCTGGGTATAATCGTCATACTCTTCCTTCAGTTTCTTATCGTCATATACCTTATACATACTGCTGTAATCAGTAGAGCCCATCATCTCATGAAGATTGTCATACATTCTCTTACACAGTGCTGCAAAGAAGTCTGCCGTTCCCTCCGGATCGGATGCGATAGCAGACTTCAACTTATCTTCTTTATCTGCTGTCTTATCATCATCAGGATCACCTGCGATATGATAAGCATTTCTTTCATCCTCTTCTGCTTCGAAGTAACCTAAGGTTTCTATACCAAATTCAAACAAATATCTTGTTTCGCCCTTCACTTCAATACCATCTGACATAGAGCTCTTGAGAGCACTCATAATAGAATTCAGTGTATTATCCCTGCGGAGCAGGGAATCCTTAATCTTATTTTCCCAGTTTTCAATCTGCTCATCAGTCATGCTCTCCTTCTCTTCATCAGAAAGAACGTCATAATCTCTTGCAGAATCTGCGCCATATCTCTTGGCAACTTCATTAATAATCTCGTTGTACTCTGTAATAAAATCCTTAATAGTGTCATAAATACCATCATAGTCTGTTGAAGTTACAATAGAAATTTCTTCTGTTGTTACTCCTACCGCATTAATGGTCAGACCATTTACGGAAAAAGTGTTGGAATCTGATTTGAACGTTGCACCGTTCAACACAATCTCTGCATCCTGCGCTGCAATACGTGTACATGCCGAACCATTATTATAGGTAGCATTTGCATCGATACCTAATGCTTTCAGCGTACTGTCATCCTCTGCGCTAAGAGAAAATTCTTTCTCTAATCCTGTACCTGTTGCGCTGATGAAAAATCTCTGATTGTTCTCATCAAAGGATGCATTGACACCCGCTTCTCTGAGCTTATCCGTAAACGTTTTGATTGTCATATCCTCGGTAATTTCAATCTCTGTTTCCTTCTTCTCTTCACCGGTTCCTACGCTGAGAGTAATCTTCTTACCAACCAGAGTACTGTCAATATCAGACAGCTTATCTTCGCTTGTCCAGTCAACTGTCTTAGTAACTACTGTTCCGTCATCCTTTGTCTCAGTTGTGCTCTTACCGGTAAGCTCAGCACCCGTCAGATAACCTGCCTTGGCAAGCTTATTAATCTTCAGGGTCTGTGTTCCGTTAACAGCCGTTCCACTTGCAACCACCGTAGCTTTCGTCGTATCGGAACTGGTGGTTGATTTCTTCTGATAGGAACCTGAAAATCTCAAGTCAGACAAAGTACGGCTGTAAAGACTATAAATCTTCTTATTCAAATCCTGCCATACATTCTGCTTCCACTCCAGTTTGGTCTGCTCGTTTTTTAACGTTGTTACCTTCTGACTCTTAGCCTGTACCAGCTGCGATACAATACTCTCTGTATCGATACCGGAATACATACCCGTCATTCTTAATAAATCTGACATAACTCTTACCTATACCTTTCTAAAGCTTCTCATCTATGAGAACCCCTGCCAGCTCCATACACTTGGCAATCATGTCAAGTGTTTTCTCCGGCGGAAATTCCTTGATGACCTCCTGAGTATCCTTGTCGACAAGCTTAATCATAACTCTGTTTGTCGCCTCATGAATACCAAACTTCGCCTCTGCATTCGGCAGCTGGGCATTCACCTTCTCAATTGCCTTCTTAATCTTGTCATTATCTACAGAAGACGGATCCGCGGATGGATTCTTCTCCGTTACCTTCTGATTTATATTACTGTTATTACTTGCCTGATATTCTGCTACTCCATCCTTGGACTCTGCACGAACTACCTTCTCTACCTCCGGTTTGACAACGGTCTTTGCTGCCACCTTCTGCCCCATCGGCTCTACATACATGTGAATCACCTCCATGTTATACATGTATTTAAAATGACACAAAAAATGTGTGGTTTCTATAGAATTCACTTGTTATATCGTCAAAAAAAGAGGGAAAGTTTATAGATATGGTAAAATATTTTAAACCTTCCCTCTTTGCTATTCTGTTATCTCAATAATTGTGAGCATTTCCCTTGGTGTAACGATATAAGGTTCACTCGGAAAATGCTTAATATTGCCCGTTACAAGAAATGCTTCATCCGTTTTTCTTTGTTCCATTACAATCTCATAAAAAACAACATCTTTTTCATCCGGCAGATTAATTTCCAATGCTTCAGCATCTACAAAGATACCTCTTTTTATCAGTCCTTCGATAACAACGCCTATTCTTTCTTTATCAAAGTGAAATTTAGGACGACTGAGAACTTCTGTATATTCTTTTAATATATGGTCATTTAATAACGGAATAATATTACCAACAAAAGCATGTTCCAAAACACACCCGGGAACTGAATTCCATCGCAACATTGCCGAGACCAATACATTCGTATCTATTACTGCATAATATTTCATCTTATGCCTCGTTTCTAGCTGCATTTATCTCTGCATTGATTTCTTCCAATGTCATATCTGAGATGCCTTCACTCTCTGCAATCATGCTCATTTCGCGCATTGCTTTTATTGCGGCTTCTGCTTTATAGTTATCATTTTTTAATGTCATTTTAAATGGCACACCTTCTTCCTGTACCGAACGCAGCAGAAACATTCTGATAGCAGTTGGCAAATCTAAGCCTAATTTCTCATACAGGCTAGTTGCCTCTGCTTTTAACTTATCATCTACTCGCAATTGAATTAATGAACTTGCCATAAAAGAACCTCCCTTACAAATGTATTGTTTTGTAATTCAATTATATACTATTGTATGCTCTTTTTCAAGTTCTTATACATCTCATTCATGCATCATATTTTACCCAAAAAACATTACATAACTTCATTTTATTTTCCTATGTTATGTAACCAATCCATAGACAAATTGTTTGAATTGGTGCTACAATTTAATCAATACCATTTTATAATAAGAAAAGGGATTTCATTTTTGGTAAATAAAACGAAAGGGGAAACTAAAACAGGTCTTTGGCCAGTTTCAAGGAGGATAAGAGCCATGATTATTAAACACAACATTTCAGCAATGAACAACAACAGACAATTAGGAATCGTAAAGGGGGAATTATCAGATTCAACAAAAAAACTTTCTTCAGGATATAAGATTAATTCTGCAAAAGATGATGCAGCAGGATTATCCATATCTGAAAAAATGAGAAAACAGATTAGAGGATTGAATCAGGGTGCTGAAAACTTAGAGGACGGCATCAGTTATGTACAGGTCGCAGATGGTGCCTTAGAAGAAGTGCAGGGAATGCTGCAGCGCATTAATGTTTTGTCCGTACAGGCAGCAAACGGAACCAATTCCGCAAGCGACAGACAGGCCATTGATAAAGAAGTTCAACAGTTAAAGACAGAGATGCAAAGAGTCTTCAAGACGACAACCTTTAACGAAAAGCAAATCTGGCCGGACGAAAATGTCAGAGGAGAAGCAATCATCATCGGTACCACGAAGGTTCAGGCTGTTACTATCACTACACCACAAAGACAGTATGTATATATTGATAATGATTCTTATGATAAGATTGCATACAACGGTATGAGATTTTGGCAAATGAGCAGGGAGTAAGCCTGTCATGGACAGATTATGACGGGGAATTGCATGAAACAGATAAAATTGACTGGGGCACTTTAAAGAGCAACGGATATCAGTTCCAAATCGGAGATTATTTTTCTGCCGCTGACACAGAACTTTTTGATGCAAACAACAATCCGGTGTTTAACTTCTCCATATCCATGTCCGTAGCCGCAGAAGCAACAACAGCAGATATTATACAGGCAATCAACAATACTCATATGAGTAATAACGCAAGTGTCGATATGAACGGACGTTTCGAAGATAATTCCGGCAATGCTGTTTCTAAACCGGATGTTGGTGTCGGAGCCTCTATTAATTATGCAGCAGCATATGCAGCTCGAGACAACGCCGATACCGTCGTCGGAGAAACAGGATATGATTTTAACAACGGTTCTGATGCCTTTATCGAACCAATTGCCTTAGCTGCAAACGGAAGTAATATCGAAAACATACCTGCCGCTAACACTACCGATGTATCTGTCGCAAAAAACAATACCGATACGTGGAGCTTCAAGTTCAACATGGAGTCCATCGGTGAAGTAACTGCAACATCCAGTTATATTCATTATTACTCTTACGACCAGGACTCTGAGGATTACAAGTTATGGTGGGACTATAATTATCGACACCAAAAGAGCATGATAACCAAATCTTCCGATGAATTGGGTGGCGGAACCCTAGGTTCTGTCATGGCTGCACTGACCGGAGATAATACTACTGCTACTCCCGGTCTGTTAAACAAAAACGAAGGTGGTTTCAGTGACCGTGGTGGTTATATTTCATTAAATTTCGACCTTACCGCAACAAATGCATTTGCCTATGCCGGAACCAATAGTTCTACTGATGTCGGAGCTCTTTATCTTTTTATTGATGTAGACAATACTGATACGGAGCAGACTATACTTGACAAAATAAACAATGCGCTGAATCCGAATACTATTTTGGATTTATATGTTACCAAATCTGCTGCCAACAGCTCAGAGCAAACAGTTTGGAAATCTAACGCATTTCATGTTCAGGTTGATCGCAACACTTATCGTATTGATACCTTCTATGACAATATTCACATGAATATTCATGCAGGTGCAACAACCAAAGATAAAATCTATATGAACTATAAATGCTTACGAATCGAGTCACTCGGATTAGAAAAGACAAATGTTTTATCTGCCGATAATGCAACAAATGCTATTAACGAGATTGCCGCTGCACTTCAGACTGTCAACGAACAGCGTTCCAAATTCGGAGCTTACCAGAACCGCATGGAGCATGCCTATGCGATAGATATGAATACTGCAGAGAATACACAGGCTGCCGAAGCTCAGATTCGCGATACCGATATGGCGGGCGAGATGGTTCGGTACTCCAATTTACAGATTCTGCAACAGGCAGGTCAGTCCATGTTGACACAATCCTCTCAATCTACACAAGGTGTATTGAGTTTAATTGCATAAGGAAAATGATATCGCCGACTTACTTTAAGTCGGCGGTATTTTTATATAGTCATCTTACTTCGTGAAGTTTTCTTGCAAAACAGCATTTTTTATATATTTCACGCACAATTTAATTGACATAACATTCTTTTTCAAGTAGCATATTTATATGTAGTCTTGCTTGTATAGCAATTAGTGTAAGGGGGAACATACATGTCAAAGATACCTATTTCCGTGTGTATCATTGCCAAAAATGAAGAAAAGTACATTGAAGATTGTCTGAAACACTTAAAAAAATATAATTGGGAAATCATTGTGACCGATACTGGTTCCACAGACAGGACAAAGGAAATTGCCTTAAAATATGCCGATAAGGTGGTTGATTTTACATGGATTAACGATTTTAGCGCAGCGAAAAATTATTGTGCTGCCCAAGCTGCAAATGACTGGATACTCTCCATCGACTGCGATGAATACGTAACAGGCACAGATATTAATGCACTGGCAAAATTGACAGAGCAATATCCCAAGCATCTGGGTGTTCTTAGGATGAAAAACATTCTGGTCAGCGAAAACGGAGAAAAGGGGTATCTTACTGACGACTACCCAAGACTTTACAACAGAAAGTATTACGCTTTTTATTTTCCGATTCATGAACAGCTTCTCCCTAAGCACAACCCACAAACAGAAAACGCCCTAGATTCTTTTCTTATGCCTATGGAAGCCATTCATCACGGTTACGCAATCAGCGGTGAAGAAAAAAAGAAAAAGCAGGAACGAAATCTAAGCTTACTATACGAAAGTCTTCACAACAACAGTGGTCTGAATGAAGACTATATCTATTTCCAGATAGGACAATCTGAATTCGTACTGGAACATTATGACAAGGCTATCGAAGCATTTGAAAAAGCATTACAGGGTATTAACGCCATTCAATATGCATATACACAGGAAACCATTATGGCTCTGGCTAAGGTATATGCTGCCTGTGACAGAACGCAGGATGCACTTCGTCTCCTTGAACAATATGCACCGCAATGCAAAACTGCACGATATACCTTTACCCACGCAAACATTCTCTTGCAGAGTGAACAGATTCTAAAAGCATTGGTTCTGTATCTCCAGACAGTTACCATGAAGGATGCAGATACCCTTGGCGAAAATCTCATGTTCTGTTATGGAAAAATTATTAAGATATATAATGCCATGGGCGAAACCGAATCTGCCAAGATGTTTCAGGACAAATATGATGCTCTCAAGGCTGAGGCAGAGCGTATTATTCATTCGTAATGTAACGAAACGTGCGCCGCTAGGCGCACTCTGTAAAAAGGGCTACCGCCGAAGCGATAGCCCTTTTCATTATGGTAGGAATTACATTCCTTATGTACTTCCGTATGAACCTAATTAGCCAAGTAAGCTGAGTACTCCCTGGTTAGCCTGGTTAGACTGTGCAAGCATAGACTGACCTGCCTGAGAAAGGATGTTAGCGTTAGAGTACTTAACCATTTCAGATGCCATATCTGTATCACGAATCTGGCTCTCTGCTGCTGTTGTATTCTCAACAACGTTATCGAGGTTCTTGATTGTGTGCTCTAATCTGTTCTGAACTGCACCAAGCTCTGATCTCTGAGCAGAAACCTTAGCGATTGCATCAGCGATAGCGTCGATAGCGTATGTAGCAGAAGCACCTGTACTATCCTTAACGTTAAGACCCTTAACGCCAAGACCTGCTGCGTTCATTGCATCGATATTAACAGTAATCTTATTTGTCATATCTGCATCTGCACCAACATGTAAACTGAAGCTTAATCCTTCTTTTCTATCTACCTCGCCCTTGGTAATTGTGAATGTAACATTACCATTTGCATCGCCTGCTGTAGGAGCTGTTCCCATTGTAGCTGCTTTATCTGCACCAACGCTGCTTGCAAGCTTCAATTCATCAGAAATCTTCTTATAAGCTGTTTCCGCTGTAATAACATTATCCTTGAGGTCATCAATACCATCATTAGCTACACCAGACTTTGCAGCATCATCATTCATAACATTATATGTCTTTCCGTTATAAATAACAGTACTTCCTGTCTTTACTAAATCCTGGATGCTAGCAATCTTTAACTGATTCTTATCTGCATTCTCTGTTGCGGCGTTATCAATTACAGTGTACTGTGTACCGTCAACAGTGATTAATTCGCCTGCTGTCGCACTACCAATAGATCCTGTAACATCAGCAGCAGCTGTTGTACCAATTGTATACTCAGTGCCACCAATCTTAACAGTATCGCCAATGTTCAGCTCTTTCATAACAAATGTCGCTGTTGTAGCATTCTGTGTTAACTTTCCTTCGATACCTGCATCATGAGCATCAACAGTAACAGTCTTTGTATCTGCATTACCCTTTAACAGATATGTCTCATTGAACTTTGTTGTTTCAGCAACACGATCGATTTCAGTTGTTAACTGATCGATTTCGTCCTGAATTGTCTGACGGTCAGATAAAGAGTTTGTTCCGTTAGAAGCCTTAACTGCTAACTCGTTCATTCTCTGTAACATATCATGAACTTCAGTCAGAGCACCTTCAGCTGTCTGTACTGCAGAGATACCGTCCTCAGCGTTGAGAGAAGCCTGTGAAAGACCTCTAATCTGCTTTCTCATCTTTTCAGAAATAGAAAGTCCTGCTGCATCGTCAGCTGCAC
>CAYLWP010000110.1:0-8936 GCA_964387365.1 uncultured Roseburia sp.
TAATATAGCAATTAATTAAAAATAATGTAAAAGCGAAACATGAAAAAATAAAATTGACTAAACCAGTAAAAATGAAATAGCAAGAAAAAGTAGAGAGCAAAAGCAAGAAAAATAAAGGTGTGAAAAAATAACGGTAGAAAATAAAAAAGAAAAAGACATACTCCTTCTCGGAAAAATGAAAGCGCCCGAAGAAATATGTCTTTTTTGTGTGTGAATAAACGAATTATTTTGAAAGTACTTCTAAGATTTCAGCTACATACATGGTGTGCATATCACCATCTGAATACCAGGTATCCTTCAAATCAGAAGCTATAAAGGAATCAGCTGTGATGCGTGTTGCAGCAAGCTTGCGACAAAGAAAAACCAAGTTGCCTTCATCAATAAACGGAATATTGTTTTTTTGATTAACAGTAAGACCGGAATTTGCAAATTTATCTTCGGTTCTGCCGGAATGACTGCCACAATAACTTAGTTCCTTACGATACTTTTCTTCAAAAAAGGTTAATGAGAAGCATTCTTCACGGTCAACAAGCTCTTTTGTAAAACGCGAATCGCGGATAAAGACATAAACAACATTTTTACCCCATAAAACGCCCATGCCACCCCAGCTGATTGTCATAGTGTTTACATTACCTTCCGGTCCGGCAGTAACAAGTGCCCATTCTTTTCCGATTTTTGTAAATGGATTGCATTCCAATTTCTCAATTGGAAATTGTTGAAAATGATTCATAGAATACGTCCTTTCTTAAAATGATATACCAGTGTATCGTCCTGCAAATAACCAGATTGCTTATTGGTCCGGCTAATTTTGAATGATACACCAGATTCTATCACAGCAGAGAAGAACAAACAATAAAAGGATTGCCATAATTTGGGAAAAATTTGTATATGCAGAGAAAGGGAATGAATAGTAACGGTTTACAGATAGGGATTGTATGATAAAATAGTGTTATCAATTCAGAGCAAAACAGTTGAGCTGAAAGTAAGGATGAAGCATCAGAGAGGAAATATTATGGGACATATCTATTTTGCAAGACACGGACAAACTATTTGGAATGTTGAAAACAAAATATGCGGAGCAACCGATATTGCATTAACAGAGCTGGGACATAGCCAGGCAATCGAACTTGGCAGGATAATCAAAGAAGAAGGAATACCTATTGATGAGATTCTGTATTCTCCATTGGTAAGAGCTGCGGATACAGCGCGTCATATATCTGAAATGACAGGAATACCGATGCGTGAAGAGCTGAGACTAAAAGAACAGAACTTTGGAAAATATGAATCAACGGCAAGAGACGGTCTTGAATTCCAAGATGCAAAAATGCATTTTATTGACCATTATGAGGGCGGAGAATCCATGCTCCGACTGGCACAAAGAATCTACAATCTGCTGGACGAGCTTAAAAAGGAAGCGGATAATAAGACATATTTGTTAGTGGCACACAACGGAATAGCAAGAGTAATAAATTCTTATTTTTATGATATGAGTAATGAAGAATACTCCCGATTTGGCATAAAAAACTGTGAAATAAGAAAATACGACTTTAAATAAAAGCTATCTAACCAAAGATAATCGTGGAATAAAACACACGAAATAGAAGAATATAGTAATCAAAATAAGATAAATTGTTCAAAATCAAGAAAATTGGCTTTGAATCGTTAGGATGATAGTAGGTGCAGAGAAAGGAACAGGATGAAAAAAGAACCTGATATAACAGAATGGAATAAGCTCTTGCACGAATTTCTGAATCTGGGAGAGCTGATGCTGAGAGCAGGAGCGGAAATAAAGCGAGTGGAAGATACCTTAATCCGAATGGGGACAGCCTATGGCGCAGAAAAGACGAATGTTTTTGTTATTACTTCGAGTATCATAATGACAATTTCATTTCAGGAAGGAAAAGAAGTTACACAGACAAGAAGAATTGTAAATGATGCAGTTACTGATTTTACAATGCTGGAAGCCATCAATGAGCTTAGCCGTTCCTGCTGTGAAAGTCCCGTTTCGGCAGAAGCGCTGAAAAAAAGAATAGAGCTTCTCAATCAGAACGCGCCACAGGTGAAAAACTATATAGGAAGCGCAATAGGAGCAGGATGTTTCAGCATCTTTTTCGGCGGAAACATATATGATGGAATCTGTGCAGCCATATTTGGTCTGCTGATATGCTTCTTCAAGCTTCGCATGAAGCCGCTATGCCCGAATAATATTATTTTCAATCTCTTAAGCTCGCTGCTTGTCGGAAGCGGAATCTGCCTGGTAGCAAAGCTTTTGCCGCTATTACACTTAGACATGATTATGATTGGCGATATTATGCTTTTAATACCGGGAATCGCTATGACGAATTCCATACGCGATCTTTTAGTGGGAGATACCATATCGGGCGTGATGCGGTCGATAGAAAGTATTTTATGGGCCGGTGCACTTGCTTGTGGCTTTATGCTTGCCATTCACCTGATATAAACAGGCAGTAAGAGGCGGCTTCAAAATACGCTTTGAGAACATATCAAAGAGAAAGGCAAGGTTCATATATGAATACGATAATGATACAGTTTGTTACAGCATTTTTTGGTTCCATAGGCTTTTGTCTGGTATTTAACCTGCGAAAAAAGCTGATTCTTCCGGCAGCAATCGGCAGTATCTTTTGCTGGGGAATCTATTTACTCGGAATGGAGCTTTGTGAGAGCGAATTGATTGCCTGCCTGCTTGCAGCGGCATTCTCGGCACTTTACGCAGAGCTCCTTGCACGAATCAAAAAAGCACCTGCAACCTTATTTCTTTTGCCAACGGTTGTTTCGGTCATACCGGGAAGTAAGCTTTTTTATACCATGAGCAGTATCGTGCAAAAGGAGTGGGATAAGGCTACAGAGTATGCATTGGTGACGATGGAGTCTGCTTTTGCGATTGGTATCGGAATAAGTCTGGTGTGGGCAGCATGCGTAATGTGTCAAAATATTGCACTGCTTAACACAAACAGAAATACCGGTAGCAGAACCTAGAGAAAAAAATATGAGAACTACGGTAACTATAAAGGTACCGAATCATAACGAGCCGTGATAAACAAAAAACAGGAGGACAAATCATGCAGAATGAAAAGGAATTTGCGATAGTAGAACAGATAAAAGCAGCAATCAACAAGGTTTTTGTCGGTAAAGAAGACGTTGTGGAAAAAACCATGATATGCCTGCTTGCCGGTGGTCATATCTTACTGGAGGACGTACCGGGAGTCGGTAAGACAACACTTGCAAGAACCTTAGCCAAAACAATAGATTGCAGTATGGGAAGAGTGCAGTTTACACCGGATACATTACCGGGTGATATTGTCGGAATGTCAATATACAACATGAAAACAGGAGAATTTGAACATAGAGACGGTGTAGTCATGAATCAGATTTTTTTAGCGGATGAAATAAACAGAACGTCACCAAAGACACAGGCCAGCCTCTTAGAGGCAATGGCAGAGGGACAGGTTACCGTAGATGGTGCAACCTATGAGCTTCCCGAGCCCTTCATGGTTATTGCAACACAGAATCCGGTAGAGTTTTTAGGCACCTATCCCTTACCGGAGGCGCAGATGGACCGTTTTATGATGCGCATTTCCATTGGTTATCCTGAAAAAGAACAGGAAATACAAATGGCAACGCAGTTTTTATCAGGACAGACGCCGGAAACGGCAGAAAAGGTCTGCTCGACAGAGGATATTCTTCATTTAAAGAAGACAATTGAACAGGTAGAGGTAAATCATAACGTGTTGGAGTACATAGAGGATCTTATGGAGCTGACAAGAAACGAGCCGAGATTTCTGCTGGGAGCAAGCCCAAGAGCGATGCTTGCACTAATCAGAGCAGCTCAGGCAAAGGCATTTATGCAGAACAGGGACTATGTGAAGCCGGATGACGTAAAACAGGTGGCAGAGGCAGTACTGCTTCACAGAATAGTACTGACCTCGGAAGCAAAGATTGCAAAGGAGAATGCGGCAGCTATTTTGAGCAGTCTTGTCTTAAAGGCGAGAATACCTGTCCAGAGGGGATAAAGCATGAAATGGCGTAGAGTTATTTTTGGTTTATTATGGATATTGTCACTTGTTGCAATATCCTTTTATGGCGGCACAATCAGCTATGGATTTTTCTTTGGAATGACCCTGATTCCCGTGGTTTCTCTCGTTTATCTGGGACTCGTTTATCTGCAGTTTCGTATTTATCAGGAGATTGAGAGCAGAACCATCATATGTAAGCAGCCAATGCCGTACTATTTTGTTTTGCAGAACAGTGAGTATTATGCTTTTGCAGGAGTGAGTGTAAAGCTGTTTTCAGGACTTTCCTATGTTTTGAATATGTCCGATGATGAGGAATATGAATTGCTGCCTGATGACAGATACACCTGCCGCACAAAGCTTGTCTGTAAGTACCGGGGAGAGTATGAAGTAGGCGTAAAAGAGGTTGTCGTGACGGATTTTTTTCGTTTGTTCCGCCTGAGATATCAGATTCCAAGTACAATTAAGGCTCTTGTATATCCAAGACTGATACATAAAAGCGAATTACAAAGTATTCAGGATATGGCAGCGTTTCAAAGTAACGAAACACCGCTTCATCAGACAGAGCCGGATATCGTAGTCAGAGATTATGTGGCAGGCGATGCCTTAAAACTGATTCACTGGAAGGCATCTGCAAGAGAACTGAAGTTAAAAACAAGAAATCTGACCGGTGAGGAAAAGCAGGGCATGGTTTTCGTGTGTGATACGAAGCGTTACAGCAGGGACAGAAACGTTTATTTACCACTGGAAAATCAGATTTTAGAGGCAGTTTTGGCATTGGGAATCTTTTTTGCAGAAAAAAATACACCTTTTACTGTTTACTATGGCCAGAACGGCATCCGTAGCAGTCATGTGGAAGGAATGAGCCGGTTTGACGCTTTTTATCAGGAAATGGCAAGAGTCATGTTCGATGACAGAGAAGAAGTGACAGGACTGCTGGAATATTTATTGGCGCAAGGCATCCTGCAGCAAAGCAATCTGCTCATACTTGTTGTGCATGAGATGAATGACAGGCTTATGGGCATCGCAGAGCTTCTGTCATCCGGTGGTCTTTCCATAGTATTATATATCGTTTCAGATGAAAATGTAGAACAGTATATCCGCCGGGGAAACAGCAGACTCAAGGTAATTGCATTACCGACTGAGGCAGATTTGGAGGAAATATTATGATAAAAGAGATAGTGAGAAGTTATTATCCGATTTTATTCCGAATCCTGCAGGTTATGCTGCTTGTTTGTGTGATGCTGGAGGTATGCGGCAGTATTTTAGGCATTTATGATACCGGCATCCCGCATTGGCTGATTGCTATGCTTTGTATAGGTCTGTTTTCTGTTATTTTATACGGAAAGGCACGAGAGCGCCTGATCTGCGGTATCGTTCTTGCAGGAAGCTTTCTTGTTGTGCTTTTCTTTATCGGGAGCGAGCAGATAGGTGTATTTTGGACAAGCTATTTTGACTGGCTGGTTGGAAATGAGGGCTGGAATACGGAATGGATGACAGGATATGCATTGATTCAGACAGTTGTTGTTACGTTTTGCTGCTATCTTTTTCAGATGCTGGGCGAAAAATATCGCATCTTACGGGATGCTTCTGTGATAGCAATACTGGCAGGTTTGATTGTTTCCATGATTTATCAAAGAGAAATCAGTCAGGCCGGCGTTGCGCTGACAATTGGCTATGCAGCAATCTGTTATACAGAAAAGACACAAAGCTTCTGGGAGAAAAGGAAGGAGCATGATACACGGGAATATGTGATAAGGCTGATACCGTTTTGTGCTTTTTATATTGTGCTGATGTGCCTGATGCCGGCTCCCGAGGAACCATACGACTGGAGGTTTGTCAAGGAAGCGTACCGGAGCCTGAAGGAGGACTTTACGATATGGGTAGAAGACAGGAATCGTAAGGGACAGGAGGATTTTGGAGCAGAGCTTGCCTGCTTTACTGAGGATGGAAGACTGATGAGTGACTTGATTGATCATAATCAGGAGCTGATTACGGTGAAAGGCGGCTACGGTCTGGAAACCGATATTTATCTCATAGGAAAAATTTATGATACCTTTGACGGCAGACAGTGGACGCAGACTAATACCGAGGAAACGAAAGAGCGCCTGATGGATACCTTGGAAACACTTTATGCAGTAGAACGGTTTGACAGTAAGAATCAGGATGTATATCTTTACAGTACAGGCTTATCCCTGCGTTATGAGCACTTTGATACCGGTTATGTATTTGCGCCGTTAAAGCTTCGGTATCTGGAGGACTGTGATTATCAGACAAGCGGAGGCAATCTTATTTTTGGTGAGCAAAAGGGCTACGGAACAAGTTATCGTGCTAATTATTTCCAATTAAATCAGGCGCGTCCGGAATTTTATGACATGACAGAGGCAAAGCTTGCCGATGATGAGGATATCTGGAATGAAGTCGTTCAGAATTATATGCCCCGGGAGGAAAAAAAGGCTTCCTTAGAAGACTTAAAGCAGTATCAAAGCAACACGAAGAAAATGTATCTGAAGGAAACACCGATATCGCAGGAAACAGAGGAATATCTGTCTGAGATAACGGCAGATGCAGATACTACCTTGCAAAAGCTGGGAGCGATAGAGCAAGCCTTGGCGACACTTACCTATACAAAAACGCCGGGTAAGCTGCCGGAGGACATTCGCAGTCAGGAAGATTTCCTTGATTACTTTTTATTAGAAAGCAAGCAGGGGTACTGTTCTTACTATGCAACGGCATTCGTTTTACTGGCAAGGGCAGAGGGACTGCCTGCAAGATATGTGCAGGGCTTCTGTGTACCTGTTGATGCAGACAAAGAAATGACGGTTACTGCCAATATGGCACATGCGTGGCCGGAAGTGTACCTAGAGGGCATTGGCTGGCTGCCGTTTGAACCAACACCGGGCTATGGCGGATTCCGTTATAGCACTTGGGAGAGAAAGGGTGTTAAGAACTATAACATTAATCAAAATATGAAGCCGGAAAAGCCTGAAATTGAGGAAACAGAAGAAGAAAAGGTTATTGACGAAGTGCAGAAAGAGAAAAATCGTCAATATATGATGATGCTTTTTAGCGGTCTTGCAATTGTGCTGGTGGCGTGTATCCTTGTATTTTTTATGGATCAGTCGCTGTTCAGGAGAAGATATGAAAGAATGACTGTCAAAGATAAGTTCTTAGTGGAAGTGAGAAAAAATCTGTGGCTGTTATCAAAGCTTGGCTATACCAGAGATGCCACAGAAACGCTTGAGGAGCTCCAGAATCGCTTGAAAGCAGGCCTCCCGCACTTTTTTGTGTCGAGGAAGGAATTTGCTTTTATGAGGGGCTACGAAGAGTTTCTGTACAGGAGCGATGAAGTACAGGAAGAGGTATTACAAGTGTCAAGGGCGGAGCGTGAGGAAATCCTGCAGTGGATAAAGGCGGATAAGAGGTGGTTTTATTATACGTTGTCTGTGAGACTAAAGTTTGTCAGGTAGGATTTTGGAACTTGCGAATACGAAGCGTATGAGAACAGTCATTGTTTCACAGCCTTGAAGAAGAAGGAAGATATATTTGGGAGCAGCAATAACGTCTATGAAAAATGTGAGAAAGATTTTGAGTGGGAAGCTGTGCTTGATAAAATACCGATTGAATAGCGGAGGAAACAGAGAGCGTTGAACATACATAAAAGGAAAAAGCATGTGGATTGTTTTAGGGGCAGTAGTAATCTGTCTGGCAGTAATCGGTTTAGTGATTTTGCCACCAAGTAAGGGAGAAATGGCACCTTTTCTTGATGAAGAGGAAAAGGTTGTTGAAGGAAGCATATCAGAAAAAGTATTTTTAGATATCAATGATACTACAATAGGAATGTTTCTTGTAGCAAGGGATGAAAGTAAGCCGATTTTACTGTTTTTGGGCGGTGGTCCGGGAATACCGAATATTTTCTTGAGAAGCAGTATCCTACCGGTTTGGAAAAAGAGTTTGTAGTCTGTTACATGGAATATCGTGGAACTTCACTTTCGTATAGCTCCGGGATAGATGCAACAACTATGACAACCGGGCAGTACATAGATGATGTTGTTGCCGTATCTAATTATTTGAGGGAACGGTTTGGACAAGAGAAGATATATCTTATGGCACATTCCTTTGGAAACTACGTCGGCCTAAATACAGTTTCTGAGCATCCTGAGCTGTTTCATGTGTATATTGCAATGTCTCAGTGCTGTAATCAGAAGCAATCGGAGCTTATGGCATATGAGTATATGCTGGAACAGTATAAACTGACAGGAAATGAGAAAAAAGTGAAGGAATTTGAAAAGTATCCAATTCGTGAGTCAGAGGAGGCATACGAAGCCTATTTTACCTCGATGCTTCGTGATACAGCAATGCATGAATTGGGAGTTGGAACAACGAGAGATATGGATTCTGTTATCACAGGTATCTTTTGGCCGTCTTTTAAGTGTACCGTTTATTCGCCAAAAGAACGTATAAATATCTGGCGTGGCAAGGCATTTGCACAAAATACACAGGTAGCACAGGATGCAAGGAACTTTAATGCCTTTGAAGAGATAAAATCTGTTGATATTCCAATTTATTTCTTTGCCGGTCAATATGATTATACGTGTTGTTATGAACTGCAGAAGGCTTATTATGAACAGATACAGGCACCATCAAAGGGATTTTATACTTTTGAGAATTCGGCGCACAGTCCTCTTTTTGAAGAACCGGAAAAAGGGGTAGAGATACTGGTTGGGGATGTTATAAATGAGTAAAATAAAAGATGTAGCGTCATTGAGCTACATCTTTTTTACAAATGAAATAGGTGGGTGACAATCCACATCTCCTAACAATGGGCGACGGCCGCCTGTTCCGTCCTCAGATTTCATTTGTGATAAGTTTATGTCTTTGTAATTATAATTATACTTATAAATG
>CAYLWP010000111.1:0-8855 GCA_964387365.1 uncultured Roseburia sp.
GTAATATTATACACAATTAAACTGATAACGAATGAGAACAGGGACGTGTCAAAAGGTGGGGGAGGCGAACATCTTATCCCAATATGATTCCATTATTGCCATGAAAGATGGTATAATAGAGGAAATCGGTTCGTTTGATGAACTGAAGGAGAAAAAGGGTTATTTTTACTCTTTATATCAGATTGGACAGGCATAAGGTGTAAGCAGGAGGTATTTTATGAAGCCATTATCATTTATTGTTGTTGGTTCCGGCTGGCGTTCTTTGTTTTTTGTAAGAATCGCGAAGCGTTTTCCGGAGCTGTTTGAATTAAAGTATATGCTTTGCCGTACGCAGGAAAAAGCGGAGAAAATGGCGGCAGAATATGGGATTGCCACTACGACTTCCGAGGAAGTGTGCGAGCAGGCAAAGCCGGATTTTGTAGTAAATGCGGTAAACAGGGTAAATCTGTTTGATGTAACTAAAACCTGGAGCGATAAGGGCTTTCCAGTGTTCATGGAGACACCGGCCGCTGACAGTAAAGAGCAGCTAAAGGCTGTCTGGGAGATGCTGCAGAGGGGCGCCAAGATTCAGGTGGCGGAGCAGTACCACAGATATCCGTTTCTGGCTGCCGGCTTGAAGGCAATAGAGGAGGAAAAAATAGCAGACCCGTATGCGGTGCATTTGTCCATGGTGCATGATTATCATGGTGCAAGCATGATTCGCCGCATGCTTGAGCCGCATCATCCGATGGAGCTAAAGCTGCAGTATCTGAGCGGCTGTTCATACAGCTTCCGGGTTACGGAGACGGATTCCAGAGCCGGTGCGATTACAGACGGCAGGGTAAAGGAGAGCGGAAGAACGGTTGTTACGCTGCAGTTTGAGAATAATAAGGTGGCGTTCTATGATTTTTGCGGCACGCAGTATCATTCCTTTATCAGAAGCAGACATTTGAATGTGCAGGGACGCGATGGTGAGTGGAACGATACGCTGCTTCGCTATGTGGGAGAGGACCATTTACCGGTAACGGAGGAGGTGAAGGCCTATCTGAATCCGAAGTACCACATGTTTGAAAACGAGGAGCTGCATAGGCTTAAGAACGAATGGAAGCCGTATCTCGACCTGAAAAACACTGCTCAGGATGAGTATGCGATTGCCACCATGATGCTTGATATGCGTGAATATATAGAAGGCGGAGCAGAGGTCTATCCGATGAGGGAGGCCTTAGAGGATGCCTACTGGACCTTACTAATAAGGAAGGCCGTGCAGAATCGGGGGGAGAAAATCGTTCCGGAGAAAATGCCGTGGCATCAAACTTAGGAAATCAACCTTATCGGGAAAAAACCGGTAAGGTTTTTCTTTTGCATCGAATAAGTAAAAAAATGTAGAAATTCTACAAAAAAAGGAATATTATGTAAATGAGAAAAGAGAGAGCAACAGACACATTTTTTCGGGTGTCGGAAAGGCATGGTTATGATGAAGAAACTGCAAAAAATTTTAAATAATATGGAAGGAAAATCTTCACAGCTATTAATGTTTTATGCAATGGTTATTATAGAAATGGCGGCAATGCTTGTTACCGCGCTGATGCAGATGGCAATGAAGTTTAAAACGAATAGCATTATTCCGCTGCTTTTAAGCGTGGTGTATCTGCTTATCATACTTTATTTTGCGAATGCGTATCCAAATAAATTACCGCTTTTTAAAGCAATCACCCTGGTACCGATGCTTTTGCTGTTTATTCCTTATCTTTATATGGGTACAGAGGGCGGAGGCATTGAGTCCGGTATGCCAATCTGGATGGTGCTCGGTCTGCTGATGATTTTCCTGTTTATGAAGGGGCTTTACTTTATTGTATTGTTTACGGTGACACTTTCCGTATACATCGGATGTGTTATCTATACCTATTTCTTTTTGCAGGACAAGCTGGGTAATCTGGAGCCGGTATATTACTATCAGGACAATATGATGGCTATCGTTGCCGTATCCGTGTCATGCGGAATGATTATTAAGTATCATCAGAAGGTCGAAGCCCGGGGCAAGCAAAAAATAGAGCAGGAGAAGCTCAAGGCGCAGAGTGCCAACGAAGCAAAGAGTAAGTTTCTGACAAATATGTCACATGATATCAGAACACCGATGAATGCCATTATCGGTATGACTGAGATGGCAAATTATCATATTGATGATAAGGAAAAGGTGCAGGACTGCCTGAAAAAAATCAGCGACTCGTCTACCATGCTCCTGCATCTGATTAACAATGTTCTTGATATGTCAGAGATAGAAAATCACGAGCTGAAGCTAAAGGAAGCACCGTTTGATTTACGCGAGGTAGTCGGAAAAATAAATACGGTTCTTGAGCAGAATGCCGCAGATAAGAAGCTGACCTTTGAACTGCGCTGTGAAGATATTAAAAATAACAGACTGATAGGAGATATGGTCAGACTCAAACAGGTGTTGCTGAATCTGACAAGTAACAGTCTGAAGTTTACACCGGCGGGCGGAAAGGTAAGTCTTCTAATCAGACAGGAGGGTGAAGAGGAGAACGGGTATGCTTCCTTTGTGATAGAGGTAAAGGATAACGGAATCGGAATGAAGCAGGAATTTATCGATAACCTGATCTTTAAGCCCTTTGAACGCGATGAGACGCAGTATGTTGCCAGAACAGAGGGATATGGCATCGGAATGAGCATCACCAAGACGATTCTGGATGTTATGGATGCTGATTTGCAGATAACAAGCGAATTGGGAAAGGGAACTACGTTTCTTATTCATATGAAATTGAAGGTTGATGGCGAAGATATATGCGAAGAGGTCAGTGAAGAAAATAAGATACCGAACATAGAAGGTAAAAGAATTCTCGTCGTAGAGGATAATGAAATCAACATGGAGATTATCGTTTCCATCCTTGAGAGAACACATGCCGAAATCATACAGGCATGGAATGCAGAGGATGCCCTGAAGATTTTTAAGGAAGCAGAAGTGGGATTTTTCGACTTGATTTTCTTCGACATCCAGCTGCCGGGTATGAATGGATACGAAGGCGTAAAACTACTGCGTGCCATGGATAGAAGTGACGCATCCGGAATACCTGTGATTGCAATGACAGCCAATGCCTTTTCACAGGATGTGGAACAGTCCTTGAGCAGTGGCATGAACGACCATATATCCAAGCCGATTGATATTGATGTTCTGTTTAAGAAAATACAGAATTATCTGGGGTGAGAGGGTCGAACGGAAGAATTGGAAAGGTGAGTAAAATAACATGAAATTAATATCTTGGAATGTAAATGGTATCAGAGCCTGTTTAGGTAAGGGATTTATGGATTTTTTTAACGAAGCGGATGCAGATGTTTTCTGCCTGCAGGAAACGAAGCTTCAGGCAGGACAGCATGATCTAGAACTGCCGGGCTATCATCAGTATTGGAATTACGCGGAGAAGAAGGGGTATTCGGGAACTGCACTTTTTACAAAAAAAGAGCCGCTCAGTGTAGCCTACGGCATCGGTATAGAGGAGCATGATAAGGAAGGTCGTGTGATTACGGCAGAGTTTGAGGACTACTATGTAGTGACCGTATACACGCCGAATGCCCAGAGAGAATTGACACGTCTGGAGTATCGTATGCAGTGGGAAGAGGCATTTTTACAGTATCTTAAGACGCTGGAAGAGACGAAACCGGTGATTTTTTGCGGTGATTTGAACGTGGCGCATCAGGAGATTGATCTTAAGAATCCTAAGACAAACCATAAGAATGCAGGCTTTACGGATGAAGAAAGAGGCTGCTTTAGCAGGGTGCTGGCGAGTGGCTTCATAGACACCTTCCGTTATTTTTATCCGGATACGGAGGGCATCTATTCCTGGTGGTCCTATATGTTTCAGGCAAGGCAGAAGAACGCAGGGTGGCGTATCGACTACTTTGTAGTATCGGATAGCTTGGAAGAGCGTCTGGCGGATGCAAAGATTCATACCGAGATTATGGGCTCAGACCATTGTCCGGTTGAGCTGATGTTGAAGTAGTATTGGAAAAAAGTCAGTTATTTACAGAGTAATATCCAGACAGAAGGAGAATAATCACTATGAAAACAATCAGAGTAGTAGCCGCCATTACAAGGTCCACCAACGACAACGGAGAAACCATTATTTTCGCAACACAGCGAGGCTATGGCGATTTTAAAGGTGGCTGGGAGTTCCCGGGCGGCAAGATAGAAGAAGGGGAAACACCACAGGAAGCCCTGAAACGAGAGATTATGGAGGAATTGGATACAGAGATTACGGTTGGAGAATTGATTGATACCATTGAGTATGATTATCCGACCTTCCATCTGTCCATGGATTGCTTTTGGACGGAGATTGTTTCCGGTGATTTGGTGCTCAAGGAGCATGAAGCGGCGAAGTGGTTAACGAAGGCCGAGCTTGACTCTGTGGAGTGGCTTCCGGCGGATATTACACTAATCGAGAAAATTAAGGCGGCTATTTAGATTACGCATAATGACAAGCTTAAAACTCCAACAGAGATAACGAGCCCAAAGGACTAATCCATCATGCAAAGGAGTGACAGCACAAGTGGCTTACAGTGAACTGATTAAGAATTTTAACAGAATTCGCGAGTATATGCGTGAGTTCTACATATATGGTTTTAAAAGTCGTGAAGAATACAATAAGAAAAGTGCACACTCCTACGATGATGAGCGCAGACGTGTCGAGAGCTGGCTTGGGGAGAACATGCAGTTTCGCCGGACGGCAGAAGGTAAGAACGTATTTTTATCCATCGACAGTCGTGTTTCCGGTCATAATCCTTTGTACAAGGCATGGAAGACCAAGAGCTTTACGGATGGCGATATTACGCTACATTTTATTTTGTTTGATCTTCTTTTTTCATCGGATATTTCCATGACGATTCCGGAGATTATGAGCGAAGTGGATGCATTTATTTCAGAGTTTGATGAGCCTCGGTACTATGATGAGTCAACGATTCGTAAGAAATTGCGGGAATACGTCAAGGAAGGTCTTATTATTTCTGAGAAAAAAGGGAAGGTTATGTACTACCATAGAGCGGAGGATGTTGCTATGTGCGGTATCGATACGCTGGACTTTTTTTCAGAAGTGGCACCCTGTGGTGTGGTTGGCTCCTATTTGCTGGATAAGGTATCCGCTCATGAGGAGCATTTTATATTTAAGCATCATTATATTACAAGTGCGATGGATAGTGAAATTCTGCACATGCTTTTTGAAGCAATGCACCAAAAAAAGACCATAACATACAGGTACAGAGACAGGGCTTCGGAAAAACAAGTGACGCCGCTGCGAATTATGATCAGCGTCCAAAGCGGAAGACAATATTTAATGGCGTTTGCGCCGCGATACAATAGAATCGAAGCCTATCGAATAGACAATATCGTATCTGTAAAGTTGGATGAAAAGTGTGAGCAATTTGATGAACTACGTGAGAAGTTGAATCGCATGCTGCCGTATATGTGGGGAGTTAGCACACAAAGCATATCCGGTCAGCGAATGGAGCATGTAGAAATTACGGTAAGATATGAAAAGGACGAAGAGTTTATACATAATCGTTTAGAACGGGAAAAACGTTGCGGAAAAGTGGAAAAAATAAGTGAAGGCGCAAGCAGATTTTCGGCAGATGTTTATGATGCCGCGGAACTGATTCCTTGGATCAGAACTTTTATTTGCAGGATTACAGACTTACATTTTTCCAATCAGGAGTTGGAAAAGCAGTTTTTCGATGATATGGATGCAATGTATCGGTTGTATGGTGTGGAAGGCGGTGATGCAGAGTGATTTTTAGCGAAATATATGGTGCATATTACAATACCATGGCTAGAATCATTGAAAGAGCAATCGAGCATCCGCTTGAAAAAGGAGAGCTTCGAAGCATCGTGAACGAGTATGCTTTTGACGAAAGTATCTTAAATATAGATTCTGCTATCGCGGAGGAAAAATGGCAGCTGATTAAAAAGGATGGAACCACGCCGATACAAAATGTCCCGAGCATGCCGCTTACACTTTTGCAAAAGAGATGGTTGAAAGCGATTTCCTCGGATCCTCGTATGAAATTGTTTGAGGATGCTGCTTATATAAGAAACTTCCGGCTTATTTTGGATGCAATCCGTAATCAGTATCCGCTGAAGATTACTGCCTCAAGTCACAAGGGGAGAGAATTGTATCTTGTTTTGATGCCGGAGCGCTTGGAATATTCGGAAAAGGATGATAAGTTTCGTCTGATTGGTACCGGGCGAAAGTACGAAGATACAGTTAATTTGGGACGAATTAAATCGTGTGAACCATATAAACAAGAGTATATCCCGAGAGGGAATACCAGAAGCAATCGAAAAACGAGGGTATCACAGATGTGGAGAAGAGAGACTTTTTGTCGTTGTTTAAATAGAATAAGAGTTTGATTAACGGGCGGTACTATTACAGCACCGCCGGTATTGGATTTAACGGAATTTTGCTAAGTCTTCACGTAGTTTCTTAATATGCCACGTGAGGGTGCCAGCTGCGATGTCGAGGATGCTGGCAATTTCGCGCTGTGTGTATTCTTGGGCCAGAAGCTCCAAGATGCGTTTGCGCATAGGTGGCTTGTTTTGTCAATCCTGGTCGTACATATGATGTATACCATCATATTCCTACACAGCGATACATTTTCTAGGAACATGCTTATGAGGCGATGGCAAGTTTGCATGACGCAAACAAATCACTGACAAGAGAGTTTGAAACTGGATTAACCAGTCGAGATTTTCAGTTGTATTTTGGAGACTTTTGTGCGATTACGTATTACGATGAAAAGTATAATTTTACTCCACAACAATTAGAAGATTATTTGCAGGCAGTAATAGAGGCTAATAATTTGTCAACCAATGTTGAAGCGTTTATAAAAGATTTGACCAGAAAAATCTGTGTTTTGTATAAAGCTGGTGGAAAATACCATTTTGTACATAGATCTTTCCAAGAATATTTTGCAGCTTATTTCTTTTCAAAACAGCTACAACAAAATTTTGGGGCTATATTGCAGCTTTTCAAGAGTCGTGATGAAACGATTTCCGATGATGATACACTTGGAATGCTGTATGGAATGGACCCGCAAAAAACAGAATTATGTATTATTATTCCATATCTGGGGAGGTTGCTCGGGGCAGAGGAAGATGATAATGCATACCATAATTTTTTACTAATTGCATATCAAACATTGAGGTATGAACAAGGGGATGTGAACGAGTGGAGTATATTTGGACCGGCCTTGTATGTGTACAAATTCATAATAGAGCAGTATAAGATTGCACATTGCTTAGATGGTTCTGAACTTTCATTTGATGAAACTTTTGTAGTTGATGAGTATGTTTATTATAATGAAAACGTATTTGATAGTGAGGCTCCTTCTGAGTATAAACTGCTTAAGGTATCAGATATGGCAGTTTCATGGATACGATAAGGATTTCTTTGAAGTAGACCTTTTATATCTGTTTGATGCAAAAAAGAGCTCATGCTGAATTAATTGCGGCGATTGATGATGATAATTTTTCATTTGACCAAAGAAAAAATGAAAGTTGTTTTTAACCTTGAAAAAGGTGGAAAGGCGGTTGCTTATGTTTATTATACTATTTATTTTGATTATTGGAATCCCTCTTTTGAAGGAAGAGATAGAAAATCAGAGTTACAGAGAAGTTTGCAGAAGAAGAGGGGATAAGACTTATTGGCCTACGGATGGATTGAGATACACAGGCAACAATCAAAAAGTTTATATGTAAAGGAATGGGGGAATGTTCGATTTTAACCGTGATGGAAAATTGGATTCTTTTGAATGTACTATGGAGTTTGGTTTTATACAATCATTAGATAAAGAAGTATCTGATGAAATATATGATGAGGAAAATGGAGAATTGACAGAACTTGAAGAGGTGGGTTTGGATCCAGATGAATTTGATTTTTAATTTAAAAGTGAAAAATGTCACAAATTCTGACATTTGGTGTTGCATATTTCTTTCAATAGGAGTATAGTATATAGAGACTGATGAAAGGAGAGAGGTTAATATGAATGAAAGATTAAAGCAAGTGCGTAAGAGTTTAAAACTTTCTCAGGAATTTGTAGCGACACAATTAGGCATGACCAGGACAACAATAGTTGCTATTGAGGCTGGGACACGTAAAGTATCCACGGATGAACTGACTAAGTTTTCTGAACTATATGGTGTAACTACTGATGAATTATTATATGGAGATGTGTCTGAAGAGAATGAAGTTAGAGCATTTGCAAGAACTTTTTCAGAACTCTCCGATATAGACAAAAAGGAAATAATGAATCTGATAAATTTCAAGCGTAGATACAAGGAGACGATGAATTGAGAAATGTTATCGAGTTATATCATAGAGGAATGTCTGCAGAAGCATTAGCACAGGCAGTTATAGCTGAATACTTCGATGGTAAAGAACCCTCCTTTCCTATTGATCCATTTAAGATGATACGCGATTTGGAAATTGTATATCAATTTATGGAATTTAAGGATTTGGAGGGTATTTATATTTTACCGGATGAGGAAGGTGATATTCCTGTTATAGGTATTAATTTTGGAAGACCTATAACTCGTCAAAGATATACTGCAGCGCACGAATTGTGTCATCACATCAAAGATCGTGATAGTAGTATTTGTCCGATTAGCGGAAAGAAGAACAGTATAGAAAGCTTTGCGGATGCATTTGCATCAGAATTACTTATGCCAACCAAATATCTTAGAGCTGAAGCAAGAAAGTATGCTGTTAATGGAAAAGTAAACAGAAGTGATATTTTGAAGATTGCAGAGCATTTCGGTACTAGTTTTGAATCTGCAGTTTTTTCGGTTGCCTATAAAATTAATATGTTGGATGGCG
>CAYLWP010000112.1:0-8716 GCA_964387365.1 uncultured Roseburia sp.
TCAGATTCATTAAAAAATGTCTTAAAAAGTGTCTTAATTTATGAGACCATTATATTTTTGCGTACCTTGGGCTAGCCGTCGCGCCAGCGACTTGGTACAATTAAAATAACCTGCGACAATGGTAGCAATAACCATGGCGATGATAGTAACCTTCATGGATGATTTGCCAACCTGTCGGTTGATGTGACATAAACGTTCATCATTCTCCTGATAATAGAGCTGTTTTAAAGCCTTGTCATCCTTTAATGCCTTGCGGTATTTACTAAGTGAGGCAAGAGCAATTAACACTAAGCAGCAATATAATCCAAGCTGAAAGCCTGCAACAAAACCATTTGCCTGTTCACTTCCAAGCTGTATCGGAAGTACATTGGTAGCTGATAAGCCTAAAAATGCAGCGGCACAGACCATAAGTCCGGTATTGCGCTTCATGCGCGCTTCGATATCTTTTCTCATTTTCGCTAATTTCTTTTCCATTTCTAATCCTCCTCATCAATTTCGCTGAAATCGAATACTTCTTCAATAGGTAAATCAAAATAATGTGCAATTTTATATGCCAGCACGAGGGAAGCGGTGTATTTTTCCACTTCAATTGAGGTGATGGTTTGTCTTGTAGTACCGACTGCATCGGCAAGCTCTGCCTGGGAGAGCTTATGTTGTTTTCTTAACTCTCTAATTCTTGTTTTCACTGTTTGCCTCCTTTGCAGCGAGTTCACGCTTCTTCTTTAAAAGACATGCAGAGTTGATTAACATTAATGCGATAGCGATTGTAGTAGTTTCCATAGTTGATTTCTCCTTTGTTATGTAAATGTTTTTATTTTCTTGTTGCAATGTTTGCTTTGCATATTTAGAATAGCTCACTTTGCATAAAATGTCAAGCGTATTTTGCAAAAAAAGTAAAGTTTATTTTGCAAAATAATTCCGGAGTGCGAGAAAAAGCTATATATGATTTGAATTGAATTGCAAAACTACTCCTGCAGGAGTATAATATACTCGAGAAAAGGAGATGGTACTATTGAATAAAAAACTCTATCATGGTTCTGTTAATATAATTAAGAAGCCTTTATTTGGGTACGGCAAGAAGTACAATGATTACGGACTGGGTTTATATTGTACCGATATCCCGGAAATGGCAAAAGAATGGGGAGTTGCCAAAGATAAGGATGGATATTGCAATTGTTATGAAATAGAGCTTGATGGTTTGCAGATACTTGATTTAAATTCATCAGAATACTGCATTTTAAACTGGCTTACCGTATTGCTGCAAAACAGAGAGTTTGATATACCTTCTGCCCTTGCATTAGAAGCAAAAGAATACCTGATAGCCAATTTTAATGTTGATTATGAAGGATATGATATGATTATCGGGTATCGTGCAGATGACAGTTATTTCTCTTTTGCGCAGGATTTTATCAACGGAACAATTTCCTATCGTCAGCTTAGTAATGCTATGCATCTTGGGAAGCTGGGGCAGCAATATGTTCTTAAAAGCAAGACAGCTTTCGAACGAATCCATTTTGTCGGAAGTGAACTTGCTGATAGCAGGGAATGGTATGCAAAGAAAATGCTGCGTGATAAAACAGCTCGTCGTGAATATTTTGATGCGGAACGAGTGAAACGTCAACGTGGGGATTTGTATATAACACAGATTATGGACGAGGAGATGACATTGGATGACATACGCTTACGATAAAGTCTATTTAGATAAAGCGCGAATTGCTCTTGGACGTATGCTTGATTTTGCGGTGTATGATTTAGAATATGATATAGCAGATTTTTTTGACATGTTTATTAAGTCCGGAGTAGCATTTCGCTTTGAAACAGGTGATTTTTCCGTATTGGCAGGTATGTCCGGTGTTGAAATTGCCTACGAAGTATTAGAGAAGTCGGGCGTAAAATATGAACGAATTAAGCCTAATTATACAGTCAGTCGAAGTGAAGAATTTTGGACCGGCTGGGCGTTAGCATACTATCAGTGGAGAACTTCCATGCGTTTTGAAGAAATCGTGAAATATATCCCTTTGAAAGATATTATTGCACTTTATTCACCTTATCATGAAATGGATATCAGACAGTTTGTTGATAAAATGAATGAGTTATACAGGGTGGCAAAGCCGGAAACTAATCTTAAACTTATGCGTCAAAAAGTGGGATTAAGCCAAAGTGAACTGGCGGAACTATCCGATGTTCCGGTGCGAACCATACAGCAGTATGAACAACGGCAAAAGAATATCAATAAGGCTCATGCAGAGTGCCTGGTGGCGTTGGCGAGAGCATTATGCTGCGAAGTGGAAGCGTTGATGGAAAAATGCGAGCTTGAAAAATAGGGGCGCTACACTTTGGGAAGTAACCAAGCAGGAAGAGACCAAAGTAACCGAGCCTAAAGTCGAAATGACCATAGGACAGAAAAATGCACTTAAAGCGGCTGAATCTTATTTAGACTTTTCTGCATTCTCTTATGAGGGATTGATTGCACAGCTTGAGCTTGAAGGATTTACAAAAGAACAGGCAGAAAAGAGAATGGATACGAATAAATAACGCATTTAGAGGGCGGACGCAGGTTCGCCCCATTCTTCAATCATATATTAGTATCAGCACAGAAAGATGATTATGTCATAGTAACAAAGTTAGAACGTTTCTGCCGTTCTGCCAAAGAGGGATTGGTGATACTGTTATTTATAAGTGAATATTATCAAAAATATAAGTATAGGATAACATCTTATTGAATAATCATAGTAATAATGACAACGAAAGGCATTAGTAATGAAAAGGGCTATTGTAATTATTTTAAGTTTTGTTGTGATTATATTTATTCTGTTTCAGTATAAAGAACAAGAAGCAAAAGAAACATTTAACATAAATGCAGAAACGGAGGAAGAAATAACAAATGAACTGATTATTGCTTTTTTGATGCAGAATATTAGGAGTGATATAAAAAGATTTTATTCTAAGTACTACTCGGGAGATGTATCGGTTTATGATTATGAAACGTCGGTATTAGGAGTTGAAAAAGACAATACCAATTCAATTATTGTGAAAATTGGAACAACACCACAGGTAGGAGCACATAATCCGGTCGGATATGATGAATTGCATTATGCGGTTGATGTAAACGGTAATATAACTCTTAAAAACTATGAGCATTTTAAAAAGAGAATAGCCAATCAAGACTATTCTCTAAAAATCCATTAAGTAAGGGATAATTACTTACCGAAGTAACGGTTTAACAATCCCTCAAACGCCTTACCGTGTCTTGCCTCATCTCTAGCCATTTCATGCACGGTATCGTGGATAGCGTCAAGATTCTGCTCTTTTGCACGCTTAGCGAGGTCAAACTTACCTGCAGTTGCGCCGTTTTCAGCCTCAACTCGCATCTCAAGATTCTTCTTGGTAGAGTCTGTCACTACTTCGCCTAATAATTCAGCAAACTTTGCAGCATGCTCAGCTTCTTCCCAAGCAGCCTTTTCCCAGTAAAGACCGATTTCAGGATAGCCTTCTCTATGTGCAACTCTTGCCATTGCAAGATACATACCAACCTCTGTACATTCTCCCATATAATTTGCTCTTAAGTCTTCCAGAATATCCTCGCTAACACCCTTAGCTACACCAACAACATGCTCTGCAGCCCAGGTTCTTTCTTCAGACTGAGCAAGAAACTTTTCGGCCGGAACTCCACACTGTGGGCACTTCTCCGGTGCCTGATCGCCTTCATGAACATAACCACATACACTACATACAAATTTCATACTCTTTACCTCCTAAAAATTCATGTTAATTCATATCACACATTTTTTGTTTCAAGGGACTTTTTATCCAGACAGCATTTGCACAGTCCGTGGAAATAAATATGGTGTCCCGTTATCATTCCATCAAAGTTCTTACCGGCCTCTTCATCTATAAAAGGCATTTCTTTTACATCCAAATCGATAACACTGCTGCAGGCAGAGCATACAAAATGCTGATGGGGCGATGTATCTGCATCAAAGTGATCGATACCAAGCTCGCCAAAGGAAAGCCTTAAAATCAAGCCGTTATCGGCCAGCTGCGTCAGGTTGCGGTAGACCGTACCAAGACTTATATTTGGATATTCTTCCTTTACATGAGAGTAGACTGTCTCTGCAGTCGGATGATCCTTTCTCGTCTGTAAAAAGGTCAGGATTGCCGCTCGTTGGCGACTGTACTTCATAATCATACGCGACCTCCGTTTCTGGAACTAAATCAGTAATGATTACTGTTATTATATACAGACAATATAAAAAAAGCAATAGTAAAATCAAAAATAATTTATAAAGTTCATAAAAAAACCATTAAGAAAGCACGAAACACCTATTTTTTGCCAGTTGGTGTGTTATACTGTAAATAAAGAAATGAGCAAGAATATTGCTTTTCATATGATAAAGAGAAAGGAAACGACATCTATGAAACTTAAAACCAAAATGATGATTTTATTTTTCACGATTATACTTGTTCCTTTGGTGTTTTTGGCAGTAGCGTTTCTGGGTATCAGTATGCATGAGGAAGTTGACCTTATTAATGAATTCTCCAAGGAAGACGTGATGATTGGTGCTTTAATCAGTAAGCGTTTTATGACGAATCTGGTCTGGTCAATCATTATTATACTGATTCTGACCAGTACTCTGATTACCTTCTGGGTGAATAAGGACATCTATAAACCGATTAAGCAGCTTAGTGTTGCTATGAAGAAGATTGCGGAGGGTAATTTTGACTATCGTCTGGAACCGCTGAAGGACGGAGAAATCGGTGTTCTTTATAATAATTATGAGCAGATGCGTTTGCAGCTGAAGGAAAATGCAGAGGAAAAAGCGCAAAATGAGAAAAAGAGCAAGGAGCTTATCAGCAATATATCGCACGACCTGAAAACACCAATCACTTCGATTAAGGGTTATGTGGAAGGAATTATGGACGGTGTTGCAGATACGCCGGAGAAAATGGATAAGTACATTAAGACAATTTACAATAAGGCAAACGATATGGACAGGCTGATTAATGAGCTGACTACTTATTCAGGCATTGATTCGAACAAGATTCCTTACCATTTTCTGCTCATTAATGTTGCAGATTATTTTGAGGATTGTATAGAGGAGGTCGGACTTGACCTCGACTCCAAGAATATCACGCTCAATTACACGAATCTTGCACCGCCGGACACGGCAATTGTTGCAGACCCTGAGCAGCTCAAAAAGGTAATTAATAACATTATCGGCAACAGCGTGAAATATATGGGGCATGATAACGGAGAGATTGATATTCGAATTCTTGATGAAGGAGAATCCATAAGAATAGAAATCGAAGACGACGGAAAAGGCATTGCGGCGAAGGATATCGGACATATTTTTGAAAGATTCTATCGGACAGACGCTTCGAGAAATTCCATGCAGGGCGGCAGTGGTATCGGATTAAGTATCGTTAAGAAGATTATTGAGGACCACGGCGGTTATGTGTGGGCGACCAGTAAGGAAGGCGAAGGAACCTGTATGCATTTTGTAATCAGAAAGTATACAGAGAAAAAAGACGAAGTAACCGTTGATGTGTAATTGTTCTGAGCCGGGCAGATTGACTCTGAACAGTTGCACGAATAGTAACAAAAAGAGAGGGAAAAATATGAGTAGGATTTTGATTATTGAAGATGAAGAGGCTATTGCAGATTTAGAAAAGGATTATCTGGAATTAAACGATTTTGAGGTGGAAATTGAAAATAGTGGTGACACAGGACTTGCAACAGCACTTTCCGAGGATTTTGATTTGATTATTCTTGACCTGATGCTTCCGGGCATTGATGGCTTTGAGATTTGTAAGCGAATCCGTGAGACTAAGAATGTCCCTATATTAATGGTTTCAGCAAAGAAGGATGATATTGACAAAATCAGAGGACTCGGACTTGGTGCGGATGATTATCTGACCAAGCCGTTCAGCCCGAGTGAACTTGTTGCCCGCGTTAAGGCACATATGGCGCGTTATACCAGACTGGTAGGCTCACAGACCAAGGAAAATGATACCGTAGAGATTCGTGGTATTCGTATCGACAAGACCGCAAGAAGAGTATTTATTGACGGAACAGAGAAAACCTTTACAACGAAGGAGTTTGACCTGCTTACTTTCCTTGCTGAGAATCCCAACCACGTATTTACCAAAGAAGAGCTGTTCCGTGAAATCTGGGATATGGATTCCATCGGAGATATTGCAACGGTAACCGTGCATATTAAGAAGATTCGTGAAAAGATTGAAGCCGATACGTCAAAGCCACAGTACATCGAAACAATCTGGGGTGTAGGCTATCGCTTTAAGCTGTAAAGGTAGAGATATGAAATCAGTGATACAATACGAAGACGATGCAATCATCGTAATTCATAAACCGGCAGGGATTGCAACAGAGACTGCAAGAATCGGACAGGCAGATGTGGTAAGCGAGCTTAAGAATTATCGAAAGGCTAAGGGTCAGGACACGTATCTTGGTACGGTTCACAGACTGGACCAGCCGGTAGAGGGGCTTCTTGTTTTTGCAAAAACACAGGAAGCGGCAGGAGCACTGACCAAACAGCTCGAAAGCGGAGTGCTGAAGAAGTCCTATGCCGTACTGGTTCCTAAGCTTGATGAAAAAAAGGGTACACAGGGAATCCTTGAGGATTTTCTTCTGAAGGATGGAAGAACAAACCTTTCCAGGGTGGTAGCTGCTGATACAAAGGGTGCAAAAAAGGCAAAGCTCAGCTGGAAGCTTTTGCGTGATATAGAAACAGCTGAAGCAGATTATTCCTTATTAGAGGTAGAGATTTATACAGGGAGACATCATCAGATTCGCGTGCAGCTGTCACATGCAGGGATGCCGCTTCTTGGTGACTGCAAGTATGGCAGCTCCGAATCCGGAGCACTGTCAGAAAAACTGGGAATAAAACAGGTCGCACTGCTTGCTAATCATTTGACTTTGGAGCATCCGGTAACAAAGAAGCAGATGCAGTTTGCCATTGCCTATCCGGGCAGTTGGAAAATAAATTTGAAATTGTGAGCAAAATAAATGAAATGTATATATTTTTGTAAAAATTTACATGCGCGTCTGATAAAATGAACACACTAATCGAGTTGACACATTATTTTTAAGCGTTTATAATTAATAATACAAGACAAGTTCAGTCACAATCAATTAGGCCTTATATCTTGTTTGCAGTAACTCATTCAGGGGGAGTAACTCAAAGGAGGCCATGAAATGAGTATGGATGGAATGCAGAATTGGACAAATTATCTTGAAGTCATGCGTAATCGTCTGCTTGTTGTTAATGATGTGGAGAATCTGATAGCAGTTTTATCGGATATTAAAAATATACCTCTTGCACTGTCAACGATAGAAGACGTTACGGACGGAACCGGATTAAATATGTCATTATCCGTAATTTGTTCAGAGGTAAAGGTGATTGGCAGAGTCATGTGCCTTGTAAGTGATGATATGTTTACAACAGTACAGCTGAATCTGGATACGGTCAGGAAGATTAATTCCAAGATTTCAGTGGACGGTAAGGGTGTCGTGATGAAGCTGACATTGAAAAATGGCGCAGAATTCCTTTTGATGTTCCACACAGATAATGTGGAGGATGAGGAGTAGGTGTCGTCATATGGACTTAGGAGCAAGGAAGCTGTAACCGAAGAAGTAAATTCTTTTGTTGCAGTTTCTTTTTTTTATGGATATGATTATGTATGATAACAGGTATTATGTCGGGAAGGAGGACTGCGTATGGAATATAAAAAACAGGGAGAACTAAAGGTTACCTGTATTGCATCGAATGACGATTTGGATTTTTTTGGTATCACCTTGGATGATTTACTGGATAGAACGCAGCAGGGGTATCATTTTATTAAAAAGGTTAAGGAGCTTGCCGGCGCCAATCAGAAGGTAAGCTGGACCAATACGGCATATACGCTTCAGATCTCCATGCTTGAGGATGGAAAGATTTCACTTACTTACAGTGAACAGATACCGGATTACATTGAGAGCCTGAAGCACTCCATGGTTATGGCAGACCAGGAAACGCTGGAACCGCTGAAGGATTTTATCGCAGCATTGGAACAGGCAGACGAAGAAAGTGCCAGAAAATTGGTCGCACGATTCGAGAAAAATGTAAGACAGTCAAGAGATGAACAATAAGTTGTCATAATTTTCTAAAAAATGAATAAAAACATTTCACTTTTTGTACAATATATGGTAAACTAGATACTAGAACTATTCCATGAGGATAAAACTTGATTAAGATACATGACCGGAACATATGGAGGGAATGATGGGAGTGAATAAGATGACAAGTAAATTAATTCGTTTCTGTTTTGCATTATTGGCGGGATTCTTTTTGGCAGCGGCAGCGCCGTCAGCTTCAACGGTGCAGGCTTCTTCGGAGCTTGTGGTGATTGAAGAGGAACCGGTAGCAACAGCAGAGGCACCGGAAGATAATGTAGGTAGTGGTGTATTTCTGTTATTAGCCGGAATGTTTCTGATTATTGTTGCAGTTGTCATATCGGTTGTAGCCAGTGTCGTTGTGACTGCGCCGATTGTCGATGAGGCGTAATAAGAATTTCCGTATAAATTAGCAGTTGACATTTTTTTATACCTGACATAATATAACTGATATAAGAAAATGACTGTGATAAGGACTAGTATGATGCGGATGCGTCCAGAGAGAGAATCGAAAGGCTGGAAGATTCTTACGCTTAAGCTTCA
>CAYLWP010000113.1:0-8672 GCA_964387365.1 uncultured Roseburia sp.
AAGAGGTATTTTGCTTCTTCCCTTTATTTTTGCCAATTAAAATTATACACTAACGTTATTTCATACGAATACTCTCTATCAGATTCTGTTTTCTTAGCTTATAAATGGTTCCAAAGGTCACTACTAAAATCAAAGCAAAGATAACACCGATACTAATCAGCAATAATCTCCACGGTACTTCATACAAAACAGGAACCGCTTGTCGAATGACAACATTTATCAAATATGGAATAAGAATCCCAAGCGGCACACCCCAAATAATCGATTTTAATGTACATATCACACTCTCGCAAAAAAGCATTTTCTGCAAGCCTGCCGTTGTCATGCCCACACTTTTCAAAATAGCAAATTCCCTTGCTCGCATCATAATATTGGTTGCCAAAGAGCTAATCACGCTAACCAGACCAATCAGCAATAACACGCCCACAAAGCCATAAATGATAATCTCCGCCATCACAATTGCAATATTCAGCACTCTAACCATTGTATCTACTCTGCTGACTCTTACCGTAAAACCTTCCTTTACATAGGAGTCGTCTGTATGCACAGGAAAAAACTCTTCACCAACGGATTTAGCAAACTGCATATACGCCGGTTCATCCGCAGGCTTACAGTACCACTCATAGAATCGAAGTTCGGTTTCGGGCACAATCAGACGAATCGGATTTTCATTTAAAGCTAATACATGTGTCGGAACCTGACCTTCCGCTATCACTGCATCCACTGACTTTGTTATTGTATCTCCGTTTGCCTTTTGCAACACGATTTCTGTCAAATCATATGAAAACGGTACGATATGCTTTAATCTTCCGTTATCATTATATCTATAATAATTCAGAAGGATATTGCTTCCTGCTGAGACCTTCATCTCATTACAAAGCTTCTCATAGCTTGTTTGATCAAGTACAAGGAGGTCAACAGCAAGCTCTATACTCTCCTCTGCATTCGCCCCCATTGCCTCGCACATCTCATCCGTAAGATATTTGCGATTCATATTTACGTAGTAGGAACAATTATCATATCCAAGACCGGTTATTTCTATACCGCCATATTCTAATAAACGCTGTCTTACAAGCTCTGCTTCCTGACTATGAATCGGTTTTGCCATGATTTCTTCTGTTCTTCCGGTCATCTTATTTACCTGGCAGGTTCGATTCGAGCAATAATCCATCATCACTTCGTCCGTTCCCGGGTCCATATATTCCTTTATCTGTTGCGCCTGTAAAACAAGGCTTCCGGCACATGATAGTAACAATATTCCTATCGAAAGCGCTTTGATTGTCGCATGAAAGCTTGCTTTATTTCTACTCATATTCCTATCTGCGAGAATCCCCTCAAAACCAAAGCAGCGCATAATCCATTTTTTAGTATGAACCTCTATTTCCGCATCCGCCTCTTCCAGTCCTCTGATACACGAAAGTGCTGTAATATTTCCGGCTTTCTTAGCCGGTTTAGATGCTGCATATAATACCGTAAAAAAGGAAAATAATGCCGAAAATATGATTGCCCAAGGTGTTATCGAAAATGTCAGTTCCAGCGAAAGTGGCCGCATGATAATACTTTGCTGAAGCTCGTTCATCTGTGCAACAAAGCTTCCCGTAATCTGCACTCCCAAGAAGCCAATAACGAGTCCGCTTACCAATCCCAACGGAATTCCCATAACACTAAGCCATATACTTTCAAAAATTACAGTTTCTTTAATTTGCCTTGTCGTCCCGCCTACGCATTTCAAAACACCAAATTCATTCATCCTCTGATTTGCACTTGCTTGAAAAACATTGGAAATAACCGTTACTGACATAGCAAAAACCAATCCGATAAAAAACGCTGCCGGAATCAATAGCAGGCTTTGATATGCACCACCATACTCGCCGTATCCTTCTCCTAAAAAAGAAACCAACATCGTATTGGCACTCGATACAAAACAAAATATCGCAGTCGTAAGTGCCGTTGATAATACAATCGCCGATATCGCACCTATGGTTCTGTAGCGATTTCTCTTAATCTGATTCCATGCTGATTTTGCTGTTATTCTCATGGCTTCATCACCTCATCACTTACCATTTTTCCATCACTTATCGTAATGATTCGATCTGCCTGAAGTGCGATCTTTTCATCATGGGTAATTAGCAGTAACGTCTGATGATATTTTTGATTGGTATACTTTAATAATTCAATAATCTCACGACTCGTTTTGCTATCGAGATTTCCCGTCGGCTCATCTGCCAAAATAAATGCCGGATTATTAATGATAGCTCTTCCTATGGATACTCTTTGCTGCTGCCCTCCTGACATCTGTCCCGGCAGATGCTGTGCACGCTTTTCCAATTTCAGGAGTCTTAGTATTTCCTGTAATCGCTCCTTATTTTCTTTACGCCGGTCTAATAACCACGGAAGCATGATGTTCTCCTCAGCAGTTAATGTTGGAATCAGATTATAAAACTGATAAATCATGCCGATATTTCTTCTGCGAAAAATCGCCAGCTCACTTTCATTCATTTTCGCAATATCCTGTCCTTCAATCCGCACAGAGCCGTATGTCGGCACATCTATGCCACCTATCATATTCATCAGCGTGGATTTTCCGGAACCCGAAGCCCCGACAATTGCTATAAATTCTCCCTTTTCTACGGAAAAAGAGACATGATCCAAGGCCACCACTTCTGATTCTCCCGTTCCATATCTCTTCGTCAATTCTTTTACCTCTAATACAGTCATGTTTTTCACTCCTTCATCTACTATAAATTAACTATACCAAGTGAAAATGACTATTTCGTGACTCTTATTCCATTTTATGTGAAAAACTTTAGCAAAAAAGTTGCGCCCCTTCCGTTTCCACCAAGCTCTACATCTATATCTCCGTTTTGCCCTTTCATGATGGATAATGCCAAAGGCATACCAATGCCAAATCCATTTTCGTTGGTAGAATTTTCAAACCTTTTAAACAGTGCAGAATACTGCTCCTTTCTCAGCCCCGCTCCACTATCGGTTACGGAAATCCATTCATACATCGGATTCCTGCCGCTGTCTATTGTAATAATTCCGCTTTCCGGTGAATGCTCCATAGCATTTTTCACAATGTTCATTAACGCCTCTATTGTCCATTTTTTGTCGCAACAGATTTCTGCATCCTGTTCTAAGATGACCGCTTGGTTATGAATATCCAGCATAATCTCTATGGAAGGCATAACCCCTTGAACCAGTTCAGATACTTTTACCTTTTGCGGCATGAATGCGATTGCTTTTGCATCAAGCTTTGCCATTTTTAATAAAGCACCGATTAGCCATTCCATTTTTACCAGGGAAAACTTCATATTCTGCATGAACTCCTGTTGTTTTTCCGGCTCTGCATCCTCTACTAAATCCATCATTATCATCATAGATGTAATGGGAGTTTTTAATTGATGCGATATGTCTGCCATATATTCAGCCAGAATATCTCTTTCTGACTCCGTTTGCGCCAGCTGATTATTCTTATTTTGTACCAAGGAATAGATATCATTTTTTAATATACTGAGCGGACCTTCCTGATGATCTCTGATATCTACATTATGTCCGTTCTGATAACTCTTTATTGCAGCAGATATCTGTTCCAGCTCTTTCCTGCTAATCCACACGATATCCCATCCCCCTGACTGTTTCTATATGAATCGCATCTCCAAGCTTTTCGCGCAGACGCTTCACATATACTGTAAGCGTATTGTCCTCGACAAAGTTACCGTCCATATCCCATATTTTTTCAATTATCTGCAAGCGAGACAGAAGCTTTGATTGATTCATGGCAAAAATGAGCAATAGTCTATACTCCAAAGCTGTCAGTTCTACCTGCTTCTCATCCACGTACACCTTTCCTGCGTCCGTGTGAATCGTAACTTGACCAACCCTCATCAACTCTTGATTCATTCCGGATTTCTTTTGCAATGTTCTCTTCACGCGAGCCAATAGTTCTCTGATACGAAACGGCTTCACCACGTAATCATCTGCTCCTTCATCGAACGCTTTCACAATTTTTGCTTCATCATCTACAATCGTCAAAAAAATGACAGGCGTATCTGTATTTTTCAATTTTGCACTTACATCAAATCCATTTCCGTCAGGCAGCTGCATATCCAAAATAGCAAGCTGAAATGATTGTGCTTTTATCTGTTCCAATGCAGACTGCACATTCAGGCAATGTATTACTTCATAGCCCTCATTATTCAATGCATACACAAGCCCTGAGGCAATCATGGTATCGTCTTCTAATAATAGTAGTTTTGTCATTGAATCTCACCTTCGCTTATGTTAAAATCCTTCGTTTCTAACAATATTATCCCCTTCTATTTTCTCAATGGAACTTATGACAATTTAATTGGGTAACTGTTCAGAGTCAAGCAGTTACCCATATTGTATCAAATTACACTGTTTTTTTCATTGGTGATTTTGGTTTTGCGGGATTTTTTTTTTGTTTGCATTTATGTAAAGATATGCTATACTACAAAAGGCAAGTCATTCTGGTGCTTGCAATTACCGTTTCGGTAATTTCGTAATGATTCAAGTTACGAAATATCTATTATTATTCACGGCGTATCGCCAAGTTTCACAAAAGAAATGACATATCTATGAACAAAAATCAAACAAACGCATTACCATTTTCATCTTTGCAGGAGGCTCACGGTGCTATTCCTTATAACATGACCAACGATTACATGTTCAGGGCTGTTTTGCAATCTAACAACAAAGTTCTCTGCGGATTAGTTCGCTCTTTACTTCACCTATCGGAAGACATTCCTCTCACAGCTGAAATCACAAACCCTATCGTACTCGGAGAATCCATTAATGTGCTTCTTTTCGATATAGACCGTTTTACATTTAATATCAACTTGTCGCAAGAAGGACATCATCTTCTTCATAATTTTCTGACGTACATCCATTGTTTCAAACCGATACTCCTGCTCCTGACGGATAATAGGACCGGCATGTACACAGTGATTCGGATAACCTATATACCTATAAAAACCTATTAAAAATGGCGGGTGTCTTACCCGCCAAATGGTGGACCCAGGTCTTGCGACCAGCCCAAAATAAACTTATTTACAAGATTGTTATATGCAAATACAAATATTTATGCAATATGTTTTTAAAATTTTTTAGATTTTCATTTTAAGTAATTTCTCCGCCAACAAAAAGGTTCATCTATTGTTCTTTCATCATCTCTTAAAATTACATAAAAATCGGAATTCAGAAAATGATTATATATCTCCTAAAGTTTGCAAACATCATTATAAATATCTACAACAATGCTTTCCATATCTTTTTCCTGTGTAATAGCAGCTTCATTCAATATATTCAAAAAATCCTTTTCACGCCACCACTCGCGCATTGCTTTCTCGCCAAACTCATGGCAGTTTGGCTTTGTTTGATGTCGTTTTAAAGTCTCCTCAAATGGTAAATCGAAATAGTAGGCATATACTTCGGTACCATATAATTGAATTGCCAATTCAAATAATGGCTTATACCAATCCGCATACATAATTCCTTCCAATATAACAACGTTACTATGATTACTGCCATATATCAGAAGCTCTTTCATAAGCGACAGTGCCTGTGTGTTTTCTCCATCTTTGACTTTGAGCATATCTCTTCTGATTACGTCTTGTGAGATAAGCATCGTGTTTCTGCCAAATCTATTTTGCAATTCCTTAGCAATTGTAGTTTTTCCGCTACCGGAATTTCCTCTCAGTATAATCAGCTTTCGCATATTGCCACTCCTTAATACCACTTTCTCTAAAAACAGTATAGCATGCAATAAAGGACATGCTACATATACTTCATCTTTATTTATGATACGGCTCTCCGTTAATAATACGGTAGCAACGATAAATCTGCTCCAGCAGAATAACCCGCATAAGCTGGTGGGGAAAGGTCATATCGGAAAAGCTTAGCTTTTCATCTGCTCTTTGCAGAACACTTTTATGCAGGCCAAGCGAACCACCAATGATGTAAACGAGATTACTCTTTCCGGACAGGCCAAGCTGTTCTATATGCTTTGCCATAGAAACAGAATCTGTTTTCTTGCCTTCAATGGCAAGTGCAATACAATAGGCATCCTCGCGGACATTTTTCAGTATGCGTTCCGCTTCCTTCTGCTTAATCTGTTCTTCCATCAGTTCAGAAGCTTTATCGGGTGTTTTCTCGTCCGCTACTTCAATAATGTCCAATTTACAGTAACGGCTGAGTCGTTTCACGTACTCAGCCACTGCATCTCGATAATATTTCTCTTTTATCTTACCAACGGTAATTAATGTGATATTCATTCTTATTCCTCTTCGAAAATCTCACTGTATAACTCTTCACAGAGAGACTCAAGATAAGAACCGTTCATCTCGCCGAATTCAGCAAGAATCGTATTCTTTAACATATCAAAATATCTGAAATATTTTACTTCCTCAGGCATGTCAGCAGGTAACGCTGCCTTCCTGATAATAACTTCCTTGGTAACATTTTCCAATGTCCATGACTTAATCTTATCAGTTAAGTCATCCTCAGACTTTGCCTCAACCTCAAACTTCTTAGAAGACTTGAAGGAACTAAAGCCCATGATGATAAATACCAAAAACATAAGTCCCATTACTAAATAAGTAATGTATTTTCCCGGAGACGCAAGAGAAAACGGAAATACTCCCAGCTCCAAAAGAACAATGGCAACCAATCCCAGGAAACCGATTATAATTAAGGTATATGCAGAGCTCTTAAAATCCTCAGCCTTTGACTTCTTATCCTGATAAACTCTTCCATGACTTGATGCGGCAGACATTCTTGCACTTCTTATCTTGCTGTCAAGATCTATTGCATCCTCTTCTCCTGCTTCTGTCTCTGCATCTTTTTCCTCTAAAGCAGTCTCTGTCGTTGGTTCAATAACCCACTGCTTCATTTCTTGCATTTGTGCTTCTTCTGAATACGGATTCTCACGATCCGGCGGAAGCTCATCTACCAGTGGCACCTTACAATCAGCACACTCCGTAATGCCTTCTCTATATTCGCTTTTACATTTTGGACACCAAGGCATACCCTAATGCTCCTCTCACTTCGCTTTTGTCTGTTTATAACAGTTCAGAGCCACTTTACATGACTCTGAACAATTTCATTTATTTGTTAGAAAGATATTCGTGAATTCCCTTTGCAGCTGCTTTACCTGCACCCATGGCAAGAATTACGGTAGCAGCACCTGTAACAGCATCTCCGCCTGCGAAAACGCCTTCCTTTGTTGTCTTACCAAACTCTTCATCTGCAACGATACACTTCCACTTATTTGTTTCAAGTCCCTCTGTTGTAGAAGAAATCAATGGATTCGGTGATGTTCCGAGAGACATGATAACGGTATCAAGTTCCATCTCAAACTCACTGCCGGCAACCTCAACAGGCTTTCTTCTTCCTGATGCATCAGGCTCGCCAAGCTCCATCTTGATACATTTCATGCCTCTAACCCAGTTATTCTCATCCTCTAAGATTTCGATTGGGTTAGTCAGAAGATCAAAGATGATTCCTTCTTCCTTTGCATGATGTACTTCTTCCACTCTTGCCGGAAGCTCTTCCTCACTTCTTCTGTATACAATATGCACCTCAGCACCAAGTCTGAGTGCAGTTCTTGCTGCGTCCATTGCTACATTACCGCCACCAACAACGGCAACCTTCTTACCACGCATAATCGGTGTATTGGAATCTTCATTGAATGCCTTCATCAGGTTGCTTCTTGTCAGATACTCATTGGCAGAGAATACACCGTTTGCATTCTCACCCGGAATCCCCATAAACTTAGGAAGTCCTGCACCGGAACCGATAAATACAGCTTCAAAGCCTTCCTCTTCCATTAGTTCGTCAATTGTAATAGACTTTCCAATAATTACATTCTTCTCAATCTTAACACCAAGAGACTCTACGTTCTCGATTTCCTTCTTAACAACAGCTTCCTTAGGAAGTCTGAACTCAGGAATACCATATACAAGAACACCGCCTGCCTCATGTAATGCTTCAAAAATAGTTACATCATAACCAAGCTTTGCAAGATCTCCTGCACAAGTCAGACCTGCAGGACCGGAACCGATTACTGCAACCTTCTTGCCAAGCTTCTCCTTTGCAGGAGCCGGCTTAATTCCGTTCTCTCTAGCCCAGTCAGCAACGAATCTTTCAAGCTTACCGATAGAAATCGCATCGCCCTTGATTCCTCTGATACATTTTCCTTCACACTGGCTCTCCTGCGGGCATACACGTCCACATACAGCCGGCAGTGCTGAAGACTGGCTGATAATCTGGTATGCCTCTTCGATATTTCCAACCTTAACCTGCTCGATAAATGCAGGAATATTGATGGAAACAGGACATCCCTTCATACACTGTGCATTCTTACAATTGATACAACGCTCAGCTTCGCACTTTGCTTCTTCCATATTATATCCAAGGCACACTTCTTCAAAGTTAGTTGCTCTGACAGCTGCCTCCTGTTCACGTACCGGTATTTTATTTAAAACGTCCATTGATAAAACCCTTATCCTTTCCCATTAATTAGTCGTTGCAGTTTCCGCATCCACCGTGATGTGTATCGCCTTCCTGTAACTTCAGCATAGCACGGCCTTCAGCAGTCTTATAAATCTGCTGACGCTTCATAGCCTCATCGAAGTTAACAAGATGTCCAT
>CAYLWP010000114.1:0-8663 GCA_964387365.1 uncultured Roseburia sp.
ATAAAATTGATTATTTTATCTCATGAATTCCGTTTTGATTCTGTTATCCTGAATGTCACGGACTGTATACTTTTCATCTGTGTGTCCAAGAGCAATTGCACAACAAGGTACCATACCTTCCGGAAGATTCAGTTCCTTCACCAATTCCTGATTAGCAGGTAATGTTCCTACTGCGCCCCAGATGTGGCAGGCTCCTACGCCAAGCTCAGTTGCAGCGATAGCCATATTATGTACAACGATGGCGGCATTGGAATAACTGATATTACCCGCCTGTGGTGATGGCAGTGCAGATGATACAAGAATCACTGTCTGTGCACCGTAAAACGGACGTATATCCGGATTGCCGGTAACCGTTGCCATATGCTTTTCCCATTTATCCAGAAATTCCTTGTTGCTGATTACAGTCAGGCTTAAGCTGTCATACATACCGCGTCCTACCGGAGCCGCATAAGCTGCCTTTAAAATTTCCTGCAATTCTGCTTTCGTGATACTTTCACCATTAAAGTTTCTGATTGATTTTCTGCTATAAAGTGCTTCTAATGTGTTCATCGCATTACCTCCGTTTTCTTTCACTTATCTATTGTTGTCCTTCTGATTATGAATCAAAAATGGACTGTTCTATATATCTTATAACATTTATTTCATTTTTTCAAACGATTCTTAAGCTGACAGGTTTTATCCTTACAATGACTGCACTGCAGTGTTTGATTCGAGCCGCTCCAGAATCGGTGCGGATATTTTGCATAGACAATTTCCCAATGGATCAAAACAATCAGCGATGTGAAAAACAGACTCCAGCTGAAAAAGTTCTTTATAAACAGCATCGGAGTAAACATCATAAAATGTCCCCAGTCAAAGATTCGGCAGTTTACGCAGCATTTGTTTTTCATGATATATGTCTGAAACGGGCAAAAGAACAGAATGCAAATATAGTCGCACAGAAAATAAAATACTGTAATCATCAGTAAATCTGCATCATTCAGCACTTCAAGCAGATATAATATGCCCCAGACTGCATTAAACGACAGCCATGCCAGCATGACCTTCCACGCCTTGAGATTCTGCTCCTGCACGAATTGCAACAGTTCAAACTCGGAATACCCCTGCACCTCCACATAGTTTTCTTCCTTGTTTTTCATCAACGCCATCGACAATTTTTTCCCCGGAAACAAATGTGAAATCATCATAACCATAAAAATTACCCACAATACATGCAGCGGAGTAATGCCATAATCGACAATTCCAAGCGCAAACTGATAGGTCATGAACTCCACAAGCACTTCCTTATGCGTGATGTACAGAAATAACACAGCCAGAAAAATAGCCAGTCTTAGAATAAATTTAACCAGATATCGTTTCATCATATCTGTTTTTATGATTTTAGTTGCTGACATTTTGTTTGTCACCTCATATGTATTTTTTATTTATCTTTCATAATACATTTCTGCTAACTGTTTGACAATCCCTGAAATAACATTTATAATTCTTTTATTACGATTGTAAGATTTGTCAAGGCTGTATTACTTAAATTATGCCTGTGCAAAGAATTACTTTCTTTTTTGACTGTATCAGAAAGGTATGATTATTAAGATGAGCGAATTACCACAGATTTCGGAAGCTGAATTTGAAGTTATGAAGCTTGTATGGAAACATGCGCCAATCAGCACCAATGAAATAACAAAGAGATTAGTAAAAACCACATCATGGAGTCCAAAAACGATACAGACCCTTATTAAACGTCTTGTAACCAAGGGAGCTCTTTCCTATGAAAAGCAAAGCCGCGTTTTTGTTTATACACCGCTGGTAGAGGAAAGTGAATACATCGGTCAGGAAAGCAACTCCTTTTTAAAGCGGTTTTATGACGGTAATATCACTGCCATGCTGTCTGCATACATCGAAAATGATAAGCTTTCCGAATCAGAGATAGAGCAATTGCGTTCTCTCCTCTCCGACAAATCCAAAAAAGGGGGAAACTAAGATGGCAGATTTTATGATACGCTTTTTATTATGCAATCTTGTTATCAGCAGTATCATTCTCCTTCTTTGTGCAGTCAGGCATCTATTGAGGCATATTCTGTCGAGCCGTATGCAATACCATCTGTGGATTTTGCTTCTTGGTCTCTTGTCAGTTCCCTTTATCCCGATACGTCTATCCTGATTTCCACATTTTTTTTCATGGCTTGAAGGTCTGCGCTTTTTTCGCATACCAGACAGCGAACCTATGATGAGTAATTTCTCTGTTGCAGAACCTATCGAGGCTACAAATCGAATGAATGACTTCGCTCTGTCAGCAGTCAAACACCCTACTGCGTCGGGCTTATCTTATGCGGCATATGGATTGCCGGTATTCTAACAAAAATTATTTTATTGGCGAACTCCCTTTTCCGTTTCCACAGATGGCAAAGATCCGCCCTGCCTCTGCAAAATGACGAAGTGCGCAGTTTGTATCATAACTGTCTTACGGAACTGAATATCAGAAAAGAAATTCCTGTGTACAGCACTGCATTCCTAAAATCTCCTGTTATTGTAGGTCTGCTAAATCCGCGTATTTTTCTGCCGATTCATTTGATATCAGAGTTTTATGCATCTGCTACGCGATATATGTTATTACATGAGTTGCAACACTACAGGCACAAAGATGCCTTAGTTAATTATCTGATAACACTTGCCGGTATCTTATATTGGTTCAATCCCTTTGTCCGCTATGCGTTAAAAGAAATGCGTAATGACCGAGAGGTTGCATGTGATACTTCCGTATTAGAAATGCTTAGTGAAGAGGATTACGAAGATTACGGCAATACACTGATTTACTTTGCGGAGAAGATATCGCTTACCTCTTTTCCGTTTGCTGATGGTATTAGCGGAAGTATGAAACAGATGAAGCGACGCATTATCAACATCGTAGCCTATGAGAAGCCGACATTACGCAAACGCCTAAAAGACATCTCTGCCTTTCTGCTGACTACGGTTCTACTCATTGGGTTTGCCCCCTTTCTTTCACATCTGGCGGTCACATACTACAGGTATGTGACTCATGTGGCGGTTGTTATCCATTCATTCGGTATTGATAGTCCGGTATATCCTTAATTCCATCATTCAATATTTTATTCCCCAGATATTGAAAACTTCCGTCCTCTGCAAGCCGAACAGTAAGCTCATGGGTTATAACGGCATCATCACAGATAACCATATCACATACTGCGTCTACCGTTAGCGTAATCATTCCGTCTTCCTTTTCTTTGATATCCGTAACCTCCGGCAATGATGTGCCAAAGAAAGTGGGTGCATAATGAAAGCACCCTAGGCTTGCATATGCGTAAGAGCGGTTTTCTTCATCAAATACTGCATATTCCCTTATCTGCTCTACAGTTACCGGCAGATACTCCATTATCAGACTCTCAAAATCTTCTTTGGGTATTCCGTTCGGATAATTCTCAGCATTAAATTTTTCCTGATATTTCATGCTATACAGGTATTCGTACATTCCGTTATAATCCAGTTCTTCCATATTCTCTGCATCCCAATTGGAGCACAAAATATTGTTTCCCTTATACCCCAATCCTTTCACATATTTTTCGGACATTTCACGTTTTTCTTCTGATAATGGTTTTACTCTAATCAGGCAGCTTCCATCCATAACTTCGCTAACCTCAGGCGGTTCAGGAACACACAGCTCGTAGCAAAACCACCCCTTATCCGTATATTTCCATTCCTTAATTCTAGTGTAGGAAATGTACTCTATTACCTGCTTGTTCTCTTGATTCCATGCAGTTCTTGCGCTTAAAACATACATATCCGTTCCATCAAAAATATATTTCATTCTTCCCAAACCACCGTCCGAATGAATCTCGTAAACCACTACGGAACCACTTTTCCCATGCATACATTCCCTAAGAAAATAGTCAATACTTTCATAATTTTCCATATTGGAATAGGCAACCACAGTAGTCACAGGGTATCCACTTTCCTTTATTTTTTGTTGCATTGCAAGAAGAGTACTATCGGAAAGCACAACATTGGATGCCTCTCCCTTGTCTGCCTGCATATAAAGCTCCGATGTTAACTGCAGCACGCTATTGCTATCATCCTGCGCTTCCTTGCGTTCCTTTTCATCAATCGGAAGCCCATATCCTTTTTCCCATACATCTGTCATTTCCTCTGTAGCGTTATACAGTTCCGTCCACTCATCCTCGGTTAGGCGTGGTGTATGCCATGTTACCTCATAGTTATTTTGTGAAGGTATTATCCTATTGGATACATACCGTACCGTTCCATCATCCAGCGGTCGAACCACCACCTCATGAGCATACACTTTGGAAATCCCTGCATAAGGGAAAACCACATTGACCGCAAGCGTTATTGTTCCATTCTCATTTTCTGTATACGCAACCACTTCCGGATATGGATACTCCGGGTACTCCACCTCATAAAAACCCCTTGGTTTATACTCGTAGATTGCATCCTCTGAATCATAGGTTGTTTTTGTCTGCAAGGTCTTGCCGTCAATGTTGAAATATGACATGATAATGTGTTCAAACTCCGCCTTAGGAATTCGATAAACCGCACCGGAATCCGGGTTCTCATCCGGTACATAGGGAACATGGCGTTCATATATGTTCTGATAAAAGATATCATACAAATCATAAAAATTCAGATTCCCGAAATCTTCTTCGCTCCAATCCACAAGAAACATATTATTCCACGCATAACCGATGGGAAGAAGATACTTCCTGTTAAGCTCCCTACATGTCTCATCTAACGGCTGCGCCCGGAGTGCGACATATTCTTCTGCATCGCTTAGTGTAAGCACATATTGCTCTTCCGAAAAATAAACACCTGAAAACATCAGGTAACCGTTTTCCGAATACGCCCAGTCATCAGCCATATAGTTCCCCGTGAATACCTTCTGCAATTTACCATTTTCATAAACAAAATGCTTACTGACTACATTCACCTTTCCATCGCTAGTCTGCAAATCGTATTCTATCAATCTGCCCGAATGAGTGACTTCCATCACAGAAAGCTTATCTTCTCTCTTAGCCTCAACCATTTCACAGAATCGAATTACCTGCTCTGCCTCAACCATATCAATCTGATTTTTGCTGTCAACAGTCGGATATCCATGCACGCCAAGCCGGTTGACTATATTGCGTATTACTTCTAAATCAGCAAATTTATTTTCTTTTGCGGCATTTTCATAAAGGTCCCCACATATATTCTGCAGCTTCTCTACATCTTCCTGACTCTTCTGTACCATATCTTCGACTTCCATAGGTTGTATTTCTGTTTGCATTGTAGTGGTGCATCCGGAAATCACAAGCAATAATATCATACTGATAGCTGCAAAATGCCTCTTTTTCCATAGCATAACCTCTGTCTTCTCCCTACTCTGTTTCTGTTCCAATTACAGACGGACTACTTATATGTATCATTCCTATCTTCTAATCTTACATTTGTAATATTTAAGAACAAAAAAGCACGCAAATCCCTGTATACTCATATAAATATTACACACGTAGGATTTATGTGTCAAGTTATTATTTGCTATTTATCACTATCTGTTCGAATTGTATTAAAAAAAAGTGAGACTGTAAATTTTTTATTACATTTACAGTCTCGCTTTTTTAACATTTTTATAAACTTATTTTCGTACGCCGAAATCGGCAACGTCCTAATTATTGGTGTATAATTTGAACTTTACAACCAGACTGTCAAGCTCTGTTGCTCTTGCAGCCAGCTCTTCACTGATTGCGGAACATTCTTCAGAAGATGCCGCATTCTGCTGGGTTACTAAGGAAATCTGCTCAATACCTTCTTCCACCTGCTGTAATGCCATGGACTGCGTTTTTGAAACTTCGCTGTTTGCCTTTGCTGACTCTGCAAAGGTCTCTAACTCTTTGATAATTCTTTCAAAGCCTTCAGCTGTTGTTTCTGTTACCTTATTTCCCTTATCGATTTCTTCGATTGTTTTTCCGATTAATTCCTTGGTATTTACTACTGCCTGGGCACTGTCTGTTGCCAGTTTACCAATCTGGTCTGCTACTACCGCAAAACCTCTTCCTGCATCACCGGCTCTTGCAGCTTCAATCGATGCATTTAATGATAACAGGCTTGTCTGCGATGCAATTTCCTCAATTGTGGTAACAATCGCTTCAATCTCATTGGAAATTTCCTTAATACGAGACATTTCTTCCTGTAATTCCTGCATCTGACGTCTTTCTTCCTGTGCTTCCTTAACAGATTCCAATATACTGGTATACGACTGCTCTGCCGCTTTTGCAGCATCATTTGCCATACCGGTTACGGAATTGATGGTAGCCGTTAATTCCTGTACCGCACTTGCCTGCTCGCCTGTTCCGCTTGCCAAGTCATTGGCTGCACCTGCAATCTCATCGGAACCGGTATCTACCTGTGCGGAAGCTTCTCTAATCTGATTTAATGTAGTATTAAACTCTTTTAAAATAAGTACAAAGGATTCCTTAATACTTGCAAAATCGCCAAGGAAATCTGTAATTTCATTGAAGTCCTTTGTTAAATCGCCCCTCGAAACCTGTTTGAAATTCTCTGCAATTTCATCTACATATCCATTTAAGATAGAAATTGTTTCACGCATTGTCTTTGCTAATACGCCTAACTCATCCTCAGCATCGTAGGTAATCAGTTCAGATTTTGATAAATCACCAATTCTCATCTGCTTTGCAGCTTCTTCAATCTGAGCAACAGGAGTCGTAATACTTTCTGTTACCTTTGCAGAAAGAACGACTGCAATTACAACCATCGCAACTGCCAATAGAATACCTAAGATAATTAATGTATTTGCCAACATCGCTGATGATCTTTGATACTCAGCTGCTACTCGCAGGATATCTGTTTCCAGCTCTTCTATCAATACCTTTGTCTGATCAACAGCAGGCTTGTAATATGCATCATTGTACTCTCTGGCCGCATCAAAATCACCTGCTTTCAACAATGCCATTACTTCCACTCTGTATCCTGTAACTTCTTTTGTTAATTTATCATTGATTGCATTCAGTCTTTCTTTATTTGCCTGTTCCAATAAACGTTCTGAAAGTTCTGCATATGCTTCGTCCATAAGAGCCAGATTCTTATTAACGGTTTCCTCTAACTGCGGATACATTTCATCAAGTCTGCCGACACCTTCTGCCATGGTTCTGTTTACCATTCTCTGGATATCCAGCTGCGGATAATACATCTGAGAGCTGTACTTAACATTCATCAATGGTCCCTCGTACAGCTTATCCATTCTTCCCTCGATTACTTTCATTCCGATTAATAAGATTACAATCAAAAGAAGTGCCATTGCAATAATGACTGCAAATACATTCGTCAATTTTTTCTTAATCGGCCAGTTTCTTAGTTTTTCATCCATTTTGTTCTTCCCCATAATACATCTCCTATTCTCATTTTCATTTGTATTCATCTATATTAAATTAAAGCGAATTTTCTTTGCTGCTTTAATCTTAATAAGGTAACAAAAAACAGTAAATAAAGCAGAGCATACGTTCCCCTGTTCCATTTGCTGTTTTACTTGCATTCCAAATTCATATTACATCTAAAGCGCACGGAATATCTTTCTGATAAATCTGGGCTTTGTTCATCTTGTCGTCAACTCCTTTTGAAGGGTGGCTTTGATATACATATGAATTTTACCATATAAACAGAAAATATGTCTAGTATTTTTTGATAATTTAGTGAAATATGCACTATTTTCGCGCACGAGCGCATTGTGGTTGTGGTTTTTTACAAATATTCTTCTCTTTTGTCAATCATAAAATAATTCCGATATACAATTAATGGAATCTGCGTATTCACTCCATAAGGCTGTTTTGTATCCCCCAACTGATACATAATAAATCTGGGTCCCTCCGAAGTCTGTACCAACAGCTTAACAATCTGTGCCGGGGCGCCGTTTAAATACACGTTGTCATTCATATAACCATAAACCGTCGCTGTCATTTTCCTTCCGCATATTTTCACCTTGACATATCGAACAACTACGTTAATTACGATACATGCCGCCACAACACCGACCCGCAGAAAAGGAAGTACAAAGAGCACGACGCTCCAATCCTCCCCGCTCTTTAACATTCCCAGCATCACCGTCAGCGCCGTTGTGCTAAACATGACTGCAAAGATTGCCGGAAAACAAAGATTCCAAAAATTCAAAACGGCCTCCTTACATTCCATTACCGGATATTCCATATTCGACCTCCTTACGATTGAGGGCTTAATTCTGTTCACTTACTGTTTCGTTACATACTTCTGTAACCTGCTCTGCGGTTTCTCCGGTATTGTATATGCCAGCTTACCACTTTCCAATAATGGCTTAATATAAGTTCTTGTCATATAGGTTAAATTTTTATAACCTATATGTTCGGAAATCTCTTTTTTGGTCCTTGCTGTTTTACAAAATTCAAGTATTTTTTCTACAACTGCATCACTTCCGACTTGGTCACTAGCCTTTGGACCCGATTTCATTGTAGCAGTTTCATTCAGCGGAATCACCGTTTTAAAAACATCACCTTCTACAAACTGCGGAATTCCACCGGAATACAACTTGGTAAATTTATAAGTATTTCGCATACCGGAACCTAACTCATCCGCAAGACCAATTTCTCTAAATACCTTTGAAATTGCAGGAT
>CAYLWP010000115.1:0-8601 GCA_964387365.1 uncultured Roseburia sp.
CCCCCCTTCATATATTGCTCATATTCGCCATATTGATGGCGGAATACGGTAGCATAGTAACCGTTATTTGCCAACAGTTCATCGTGTGTGCCCTGTTCAACAATACGGCCTTCGTTTAATACAAGAATCAAGTCAGAATCCTTGATGGAAGAGATTCGGTATGCAACAATGAAAATGGTGCACTTATGGTCAATGGCATTTAACTGCTTCTGAATATAACTCTCGGTTTCCATATCAACGGCGGAAGTCGTGTCATCCAGAATCAGAATAGATGGCTCTTTTAACAGGGCTCTTGCCAATGAGATTCGCTGCTTCTGTCCACCGGACAAACCAACGCCACGTTCACCGACAATGGTATCGTAACCATCCGGCATTTCCTGAATAAAGGAATCGGCATCTGCCATAACAGCAGCTTTTTTCACTTCTTCAAACGGACAGTCAGGGCGGCTGTAAGCAATATTTCCTTCTACTGTATCAGAGAAAAGGAAAACATCCTGCATTGCCATACCGATATTCTCACGAAGGTTATACAGGTCAAGGTCCTTGACATTGATACCGTCTACCAGAACCTCACCGTCCGTAACATCATAGAAACGGCAGAGAAGATTCATGATAGTAGACTTACCGGAGCCTGTGGAACCAAGGATTCCGACTGTCTGACCACTTTTAACCTTGAAGCTGACATTATGTATGATTTCCTCGTCATCAGCACGGTAGGAAACATTATGAAAGGTAACATCACCGTTGAGCTTTTCACGCTTGATACCACCCTTCGGACGTTTTACATTAGGCTCTTCACTATAAGTAGCGTAAATTTTTTCAACAGAAGTAGTAAAACGCTGAATATCATTAATACGCCAGCCAATCTGACGAAGCGGATTCGTAAGCATCCACAGATATCCGTTTATGGTTACATAGTTACCAAGAGTCATGTTCCCCTGAATAACCATGATACTTCCAATCAGCATAAGAATTACGGTCAGCATATTGGAAAGGAACTCAAAAAGCGGAACGTATTTAGTCCAGATTTCGGCAGCAGCAAGCTCTGCATCACGATATCCGTCGTTTTCCTTATTAAACTTTTCAATCTCAAAGTCCTCTTTGGAAAACGCCTTTACAACGCGGTTTCCGCTGACATTTTCCTGAACAAAGGTGTTAAGGGAAGAAAACTGTTCACGGATTTTCTGGAAACGAGGTCTTCCGTTTTTGGTCTGACTGATGGTAACAGCTGCAGCAAAAGGAAGTACGATGCACATGCAAAGTGCAAGCTGCCAGCTTACGGTAAAAATCATAATCAATGCGAAGAAGAACAGGAACACGTTTTCATATACCTGATAGATAACAAAGGCAATAAAGTGTCGAATGGCATCCATATCACCTGTCTGGCGGCTGAGTAAGTCGCCGGTTCTCTTCTTATTATAGAAGTTAAAGTCTTCCAGAAGAAGCTTGCGGTATACCGTATCACGCATGGAAAAAAGTACATCCTGAGAGCAGGTCTCAAAAATAATCTGTGACCAGTAGCGGCACAGACCGCGGATAATGGTAATAACCACAAGAAGCCCTATTAACGCCGGTAAAAGCTCATACTTACCGCCCGTGATAACATCATCAACGATAGCTCCGGATACAATAGGCTTTACAATGGCAAGCACGGAGATAAAGGTTACAAGAACCAGTCCGAAAATCATCTTGGCATTGTGCTTCTTGAGAAAGGAATAGAACCATGAAAAAGCTGTCATAATAAAATCCCCCGTAAAAATAATAATACTTACAAAAAGAGTGTCAATTTATACTATTATAGTCAAAAAAAATACAATTAGGAAGTCGAAAAATATTACGTTTAGATACAATTATAGTAAAAATCTATCTTGGTTAGACTGCTGTACAAGATGTAAAGGAATTAGGTTGGCTAAACGGAATAAAAATAGAGAAATTTTATTTCAGCACTTGCACATCGAACATATGTATGCTATCATAATAACAAACATACGTTTGCAATGTCAAGAGGAAGAGGAAGAGAAAGGCATGGATGTTACTATGGAGCATGCAATTAGCACCGGCAGGGAAGTAAATACTTTAAAAGAACTGAATACAACAGAGTCTTTTGTACAGCGTCAGCAGACTATTATGGATAAGCTGAAAATATTAACGGATGCGGCGAAATATGACGTTTCCTGTAGTTCCTCCAGCGTGGAGCGTAAGGGGAATGGAGGAGATATGGGGAATTGCTCGGCGGCAGGTATTTGTCACAGCTTTTCGGCTGATGGCAGATGTATTTCCTTATTAAAGATACTTTTCTCCAATGAGTGTGCGTATGATTGTAAGTATTGCTTGAATCGCAGAAGTAATGATGTGCCGAGAGCTACCTTCACACCGGATGAGGTTTGTGAGCTAACCATGAATTTTTACCGAAGGAACTATATAGAAGGATTGTTTCTTAGCTCGGGTATTGTCGGGAATCCGAATTATACCATGGAGTTGATATATCAAACGATATATAAGCTTAGAAATGTGCATCGTTTTCGCGGATATATTCATGTTAAGGGGATACCGGGGGCTGATCCGCTCCTGATTCAGAAGGTGGGGTATCTTGTAGACAGAATGAGTGTGAATCTCGAGCTTCCGACCGCTGAGGGTTTGAAAAAGCTTGCACCTAATAAGCATCGGAAGAATATTCTTGCCCCTATGAGGCAGATACAGCAGGGAATCGAGCAGGCAAGGAATGAGATTGTTCTTTATAAAAATGCGCCGGAATTTGTACCGGGTGGGCAATCGACACAGATGATAATCGGCGCAACGCCGGAGAGCGACTATCAGCTTATGATGGTTACACAAAGCCTGTATGACAATTTTTCGTTGAAGAGAGTCTATTACTCCGCGTATGTCGGAATCAATGAGGATAAGGAGTTGCCGTCACTTTCTGGAGGAACCCCTTTACTTAGGGAACACCGTCTTTATCAGGCGGACTGGCTGCTTCGGTTTTATCATTTTAAGGCAGAGGAGCTGCTGAGTGAGAAAAGACCGAACTTTAATGTACTTCTGGACCCGAAGTGCGATTGGGCATTACAGCATCTGGAGCAGTTTCCGGTTGAGGTAAACAGAGCGGATTACCGGGTACTCCTGCGTGTTCCGGGAATCGGTGTCAAAAGTGCGAAGCGCATCTGTGGGGCAAGGAAAACAGCGAAGCTCACCTTTGATGACTTGAAGAAGCTGGGAGTTGTATTAAAGAGAGCGTTATATTTTATCACCTGTAACGGGAAGATGATGTACAACACGAAGGTAGAGGAGGATTATATTACAAGGAATCTGCTTTCTGTGCATGAGCGGCTGCCCTTTGACAGAGATGGTGTAACCTATAAACAGCTTTCTCTTTTTGATGACGGGCAGGATAATGTAAGACTGTTTCAGGGAGTAGTTTGACAGGCTGTAGTCAGAAGATTTTGGTGGAATACAGATAAGGTATGGTGATGGAATTATGGAAGAATATGTTTTTATTTGTGAGGATTGTCAGGAGGGAATACTGACCGGAGTGTATGAAGCATATCAGTTTAAAAAGGAAGAAGGAATTGACAGCCATGATTCCCTTCATCTGGCTGTCAAAGCACCTGATACCTGCCGACTGTTTACACATTACATATCAGTGAAAACAGATTATGAAAAATCTGAGAAGGTAATCAGAACCATCAGAAGGGAATTAGGCGAAAGTGTTTATTACGATTTGTGTCTTGCATGTGCCTGTGCCGATGAGGGCAAGGCAGATGCGGTATATCACACCATAGTAATCGGACTGAAATACCACGATAAGAATGTATTTGCAAGACTTCATGAAGATGCGGTACATAAGGCTTTTACCTGCAGACGTAATGCGGTAAATGAGCTGCATTTCAGTATAGAATTTTTGCGTTTTGAGGAATTGGCAAATGGTATTCTTTATGCGAAGCTGGGATCGAAAAATCATATTCTTCCCTATCTGATGCCTCATTTTGCGGACAGACTTCCGGGCGAGAATTTTGTCATTTATGATGAGGTAAGGGGAGAGTTCGGACTTCACCCAAGGTTTAAGCAGTGGTATCTTGTGACGAATAATGAATTTGATGAAAGCACGCTTGTTTTCTCAGAGGAAGAGCAGGCATATCAGGAGTTATTTACTGAGTTTTGCAACACAATAGCAATAGAAGCGCGTGTCAATTTAAAGCTCCAGAGGCAAATGGCACCGCTAAGATACCGTCCTTATATGGTAGAATTTAGATAAATGTTTAAGATAGCCCAAAAATAAACGAATATAGTGCAAAAGAATCTAAAATATGACAGTTTACTTTGGTACGGTTTTCGCTATAATAATCTCATATGTTAGCAGTATCAACATGGCTTTTCTGTTTTGAAAAGTGTTTGTCGTTTCGACGAAGAAAGGTAGAGTATAATGAAAGAGCGAAAGATTAAAATGAGACCGGATGAGGTAAGGGATTTTGTGTATGAGGCATGTAAGTGTGATTTTGACATTGATATTTCATACAATCGATATACCGTTGATGCGAAGTCCATATTAGGAGTTATGGCTTTAGATTTCAATTCAACATTAACTGTGAAGTATGCAGGTTATAATCACGACTTTGAAAATTGTGTAGATAAAATGGCAGTTGCCTGCTAAAGGGTAATGTTGCCAGCCGGTAAAGGTTCTGCAAGCTGCAGTAATTGACTCCCTATGAAGGATAGAGTAAACTACCTTCATAGGGAGTTTTTTCGTTTGATGGGAACAATACGGGCAAACGAAAAAGCATTATTCTTTCCATAATTAATAGGAGGAAACAAGGTGGAGATTCGAGTATCCGTGAGACAGCTGGTGGAGTTTATACTGCGCGAGGGTGATATTGACAATAGAAGAACAGGCGGTTCTGATACTGCAATGCAGGAGGGGAGCAGAATCCATCGTCTGATTCAGAGAAGAATGGGCTCGGATTATCATGCCGAAGTACCGTTAAAGTATGTCCGGAGTACCGGCGATTATGATATTGTGGTAGAGGGAAGAGCAGACGGTATTATAGACTTTGATTGGGAAAAACATATTGCGATAAGAACGGACTCATCCGATACTCCGGTTGATGAACAGACACTCCCGACCATAGAGGAAGAACATCAAGTGGTAATAGATGAGATTAAGGGCACCTATAAGGAGCTTCGAAAAATACCAAAACCGGTTGCAGTTCATCTTGCACAGGCAAAATGCTATGCTTACATCTATGCAGAACAGTCACAGCTAAAAAATATAGGTGTCAGAATGACCTATTGCAATCTGGAGACAGAAGAAACCAAATTTTTTCATGAGGATTATACCTTTGTAGAGCTTCGAAGCTGGTTTGAGGAGCTGATATCAGAATATAAGAAATGGGCTGATTTTCAATTCGCATGGACAAAGACAAGAACGGAATCCATTAAAGCACTTGCATTTCCGTTCCCATACCGGGAAGGGCAAAAGGAGCTTGTTACCTATGTATATCAGACGATATACCATAGAAGAAAGCTGTTCTTAGAAGCACCCACGGGGGTAGGAAAAACCATTTCAACCGTGTTTCCGGCAGTAAAGGCTATGGGAGAAGGTATGGCAGAAAAAATCTTCTACCTGACGGCAAAGACCATTACCAGAACCGTTGCGCAGCAATGCTTCGGACTGCTGGGCAGTAAGGGGCTTCGTATGAAAACAGTGACACTGACTGCCAAGGATAAGATCTGTCCGCTTGATAAGGCAGAGTGTAATCCGGAAGCGTGCCCCTATGCGAAGGGACATTATGACAGGATTAATCAGGCGATGTATGAGCTGTTGCAGGAAGAGGATCATTTTACAAGGGAAACGGTGCTGGCATATTCCGAGAAGCATATGGTATGTCCGTTTGAAATGAGCCTTGATATGAGTCTTTTTTCAGATGTTGTTATCTGTGATTATAATTATGTCTTTGATCCTAAGGTATATTTAAAGCGCTTTTTTGCAGAAGGAAGCGGTAAGAAGGATTATCTTTTTTTGATTGATGAGGCGCATAATCTTTTGGAACGGGGAAGAGAGATGTATAGTGCAACTCTCGTAAAAGAGGACTTTTTGAAGGTAAAAAAGATAGTAAATGAAAAGTCGCAAAAGCTGGCAAAACAGCTTGAAAAATGTAATAAAGAGCTGCTTGCCATGAAGCGACTGTGTGAGACCTACCGAGAAGAGGAAATGATAGCCCCCTTTGTTATGGCGCTGACCAGAGCCTACAGTACAATGGATGAATTTTTAGATGAGTATGAAAGCTTCGATGACAGAGAAGAGGTACTTGAGCTGTATTTTCAGATGGCGCACTTTTTAAATATGTACGAAATCATGGATGAAAGCTATGTATCATACAGTCAGCTTCTTTCGGATGGCAATTTTATGCTAAAGCTGTTTTGCGTAAATCCGGCAAATAATTTAAAGCTTTGCATGCGAAAGGGACGAAGTACCATACTGTTTTCAGCAACACTTCTGCCAATACAGTACTATAAGAAGTTATTGGGTGGAGAAGAGCAGGACTACGAGGTATATGCCAAATCAACTTTTGCGGAGGAAAAGCGGGCTTTGCTGCTTGCACGCGATGTGACGAGTAAGTATACAAGGCGCAGTACAGACGAATTTCGAAAGATTGCAAGATATCTTTATGAAATTGTACATCAGAGATATGGTAACTATATGATTTTCTTTCCGTCTCATGCTTTTTTGGAAGAGGTTTATGATATTTTCATGGAGGAATACTATGATGATAGTATCATGGAATGTGTTGTGCAAGAGGACTATATGAGTGAGGCTAAGCGAGAGAAGTTCCTACGAAAGTTTGAGGGAAATGAAAATTGTAACCTTTTAGAGCAGATTGCATTTGAAATAGAAGAAGAGGAGGAAACAATTCTGATTGGCTTCTGCGTAATGGGTGGAATCTTCTCCGAGGGAATCGATTTGAAAAAGGATAGCCTGATTGGTGCTGTGATCGTTGGAACAGGAATTCCGCAGGTGTGCTGTGAAAGAGAATTGCTAAAAAATTATTTTGACAATCAGGGTGAGAATGGCTTTGACTATGCATACAGAATCCCGGGAATGAATAAAGTGCTGCAGTCAGCAGGACGTGTGATTCGAACAGCGGAAGATATCGGAGTTGTGGCATTATTGGACGAGAGATTTCTGGAATATCAGTACAGAAGAATGTTTCCGCGGGAATGGAATCAATATGAAGTAGTAGCTGTGGATGAAGTCGCAAAAAGGGTAGAAAAATTTTGGAATGACTGGCTATAAAATATTATAATCTGACTATTTATTTTTGAAAAAATCGTCAAAATAAATAAAAAAACAAATGTTATTAGCAGATTGTATTTCAAAATATACAATTTGATGCGAATCTCAAAATGTGGATAACTATGTGGAAACTGTGGTTTATTCAGTAAAACCAACCTTGTCGACATGTGGATAGAAAAGTTTACATAAAAAAATCCCCTTTTCATAACAGCTGATTGGTATAAAAAACAGATTTGCAATCATAGCTTGAGAAAAGACGAAAACTGTAAAGACTATAGAAAAATCAGTTAATATATACTGCGAAAATTATAATATTATATATTGTCAGATAATTTTGAAGCGTGTAAAACTCCTGATTTTCATGCAAAATCTGCATGAAAATACTTCGCGGAATATTACCTGTGTACTGTAACATCACAGCGTTTGAACAGAACTATAATATTTTCATTAAATTTTAGGTATAAGAATTTACGTTGGATATACAGTATGATAGAGTATAGTGAGATAGGCATGAATATTAGTATGTGCAAACGGGCTCGGCTGGTTTGCCGGAATGCATATGAGAAAAAGAACGGAGAATAACAACGATATGAGACAGGAAGAATTCTTAAACAGCTTACAGGAAGCACTTGCTGGCAGGGTATCAGACAGAACCATTCAGGAAAACGTAAATTATTATAGATGCTATATTAATGAAGAAATTCGCAAGGGGACTTCTGAAGAAGCTGTATTGCAGGGACTTGGAGAACCAAGACTACTGGCAAAAACCATAGAGGAAAGTAATAAATATGCCAATGGTGATGAAAGCTATGCATCTGAATATGACGGCTGGAGCTTTCAGGGAAATAAGTCGGCACAGGAGCAGGATAGTCTGATACTGAAAAAGAAGTTTCAGTTCAATGGCGTGTTGGGAATCGTAATAGCGATTCTGGTATTGATAGTGGTTATCAAGCTTGTTTTTTCGGTAGTGGCATTTCTGGCACCGATTATATTAGTGGGAGCAGCCGGACTTCTGATTTACCGAATGCTTACGGGCAGCGGCGAGTAGTGGTGAAAAGAGCAGGGTATACCTGCTTTTTTTTAACTATGGCTCTGATATGTAAACAAATGCAGAATAACAAAATGGAGAAAAGCTTAAAAACAGTGGGTTGGGAACGGAACATATTCTGCAAAAATGGTTAAAATAACAGACTGTGCAAGTCAATAAAAAGAAAGAAAACAGAAAGAGAAAAACGGTCACATCTGTGACCGTTTTTCGTTAAGGGGAGTATAAATAATTAATATATAAGGGTTGTAAAGAGGATTGAAGGAGT
>CAYLWP010000116.1:0-8461 GCA_964387365.1 uncultured Roseburia sp.
AGAGGTATTTTGCTTCTTCCCTTTATTTTTGCCAATTAAAATTATACACTAACGACAGATGAGAATCCTCTAAAATCAGAATGTGCGTTTTTTTGCCTGTTTCATATGAACTACTTCCTATCCGTATTTAATGTAATGAGCCATGCCGACCTCTCGCAACAAAGTTGCTCGTTGTCGCGGCGTTCGCCATATTATCCAATTCCTAAATATGCTCGTATGTGAGCAAGCTCCCACGAGCAATTTAGAAATCGGACAGCATGGCTCTCTTTAACACGCATAGTATTGCGCCTGTGCATTCCAGAGGTCACGGTAGAGGCCTTCCTCGCGGATGAGTGTGTCGTGGTTGCCTCGCTGTACTACTTGGCCTTGGTCAAAAACAAGAATGTCTTCGCAAAAACGGCAGGATGCCAGTCGATGTGAGATATACAATGCTGTTTTATTGCCTACCATCTTATCAAAGCCGGCGTACACTTCACATTCGGAAATCGGGTCAAGTGCTGCGGTCGGTTCATCCATGATAACAAACGGCGCATCCTTGTAGATTGCTCTTGCTATTGCCATTTTCTGCTTCTCTCCGCCGGAGAAACTGACACCATTGTCATCAAATTCCTTGCCGACATAGACAGCAAGTCCCTGTGACAATCCGGCAAGTCTTTCGCCCAAGCCTGCTCTTGTCAGGGCATCATAGGCTCTTTCCTCATCCACCTGTGAGCTTGCCGCAATATTTTCGCCAAGCGGTAAGGAGAAGATATGAAAGTCCTGAAAAACAACGGCAAATAGATTACAGTATTCCTTGTAATCATACTTACGAATGTCAATTCCATTTACCTTAATACAGCCTTCCGTTACATCATACAAACGGCACAGCAGTTTGATAAAAGTTGTCTTCCCGGAACCATTTTTCCCGATAATTGCCATCTTTTCTCCAATAACAAAGGATAGATTTAAGTCCTTTATGACATAGGCATCACTTCCCGGATACTTGAAAGAAACATGTTCAAATTCCACCAGAAAACGATTATCTCTTCGCTTTTCCAGCGGAATCGTACCGGGATATTTTTTCTTATCCAGACTGATAAACTCCCTATAATCAGCGGCGTACATGGCAACCGACTTCACATGCCCCATCGCATTAGCAAAGCCCTCTATCGCATTGGAAAATTGCACCATACCTCCGGCATAGGTCACGGTATTACCGATTGTTATCATACCGATATAGGAGCGAAGTCCGGTAAACAGGTAAATCATGAAAGCCGAAAGCTTCGAAATCGTCTGCTGTACAAACGCTCTGTGCAGATACAAACTTCCCTGCTTTCTCTCATTTTTCTGAATTTCATCAAAAAGGCCGTCCACATCCTGCTCCAGCACGCTCTGGTAGTGATTCATACGAATATCCTTCTGCACTTCTATTCCTGCAAACAAGTCCATATAATAATGCTTCTTGTTGTAAGGTGTATCAAAGCTGTCGAAAATCTCCTTTGCTTTTCTGGTGCAGTTGACGCTTGTCTTATAGTTAATATAACTGACACCTAGGGTAAACAAAATGAGCAGTACCGAATACAGCGCCGAGCCGATAAAGCCCTGTGAAATCGGGCGGTTATTCGTATAAAGCGGCATAACGATAACCAAAGCAATAAGTACGGAAGCACCCTTATCAATCAAATAATACATTACATTAATAAGCCAACCCGATACTCCATAATACGACTTGGTAAAGGAGCGGAATCTTAGCTCCTGTACCCTTGTTTCCTCCAGATATTCATAATCCATGGTCAACGCTTTGTAGTTCAAAGGGGCTGTACCCAGCTCCTTTGGATTCTCCAACTTCTGATTGAACGATTCCTGCGCTCTTGCATGAACAATCTCCAACACAAACTTACCGCAAATGGTAATCAATATGTACCGTAGCAAAGTCTGCCAGCCCTTGCCCTCATATACCATATCTATCAGGCTGCCAAGCAATACCGTATAGATAAAAGGCTTGACTGCACCAAGCAAAGCTGCCACTACACCGTTTATTACGGTTTTCTTCTCATACCTTACGACATCCTTAAAAAGGCACCAAATATTAATCCAATCCTGCTTCTTCATCTTCGGCCACCCCCTTTTTGTCGTCTTCATTCTTGTAGTATTTACTTTGCAGTTCAAAAAGCTCTGCGTATCGACCGTTTTTCTTCATCAGCTCCTCATGTGTTCCCTCTTCTAAAATCTGTGCATTTTCCAACAAAATAATTCTGTCGCAAAAACGGGTACTGGATAAACGATGTGATATGTAAAGTGAAGTGCGATTCCTTGCTGCTTCCCCATACTTCTGATAAAGCTCATTCTCCGCAATCGGATCCAATGCTGCGGTCGGCTCATCTAAAATCAATAATGGTGCCTGTTTATACAATGCTCTTGCAAATAATAGCTTCTGCTTTTCCCCACCGGAAAAATCAGTTGCTTTCTCATTCGTTTCACGCACAAGAAGCGTTTCTCCCTTTTGCGGCAAATCCTCATATCTGCCTAGGAAACCGGAAAGTCCCAATACCTTTTGCAGACGTTTTCTCTCAATCTGCGACTCCTGCCGCCCGGTGAGGTTTATATCAAGCGTAAACGGCAGCATGGCAGAATCCTGAAAAAGAGCAGAAATCAATTCGCTGTATTCTTCTCTTGTAAATTCGTTTATCGGGATGTCATTGATGAATATTTCACCCTGTGTCGGCTGATAAAAACCACATAACAGCTTTACTAAGGTCGTTTTTCCGGCTCCATTTAAGCCAATCAGGGCTAGCTTTTCATTTGGCTGTATCACCAGATTAATATCCGAAAGCGTTGGCTCTTTTTTCCCTGGATAGGTATAGCTGACATGACGCAGCTCCACCTTAATGCCCTGTTCCTTAAGCTCGGAAAGTCTTTTGCTTCCAATGCCTGTCCCACTTCTTCTATCTTCCTCCATATCCAGAAATTGTCTGATATAGGTAAGGGAAACAGTCAGCGGATTCAACTCCAGTACATGATAAATCAGCTTTCCAAATTGTTTTGCAAAGGCAATCAGCAAGCTGATATAAAGCACAAACTCCGATGCCGTAATCGTTCCTTGAATAAGTTGATAAATCAAATATCCATACGAAAATAAATCTGTCATAGTAACAAATATATTTTCTAAAAAACTACGCATAAAATATCGGTTATGAATATGGGCATAGATATTGTCCATAGCCTTTACCGCTGCACAATATTTTTCCAACAGCCAGTCCTGCATCTGATACAGACGAATATCCTTTCCTGCGGTTCGCTCCATCGCCTGACGATTTACATACGCCGCTGCCTTTGCATGATGACTGATTTCCTTATGCTTTTCTTTATGCACCTTACGCACCATATCAAACAGAAGAAAACTGGCAATGGACGATATCATGACGCATAATACAATCACTCTGCTTTGATATGCAATCACAATTCCATACCATACCGAAGCAAAAAAGGCAATCATCAGTTGAGGAATGCGGGTGATGGAATTGCGGATTGCATATTCATTTCTGAGCACATTCCAGGTATTTCCGATAAGCTTCTGACTTTCAGGCTCCTCTAGTCTGTCATAGTCTACCGACATCATTTTCTGAAAGCACAGCTTATCATAATACAAAGTAAGTGCCATACTATTTCGATACAGATACTCGTGCATTGTATTGTGGCTGACATCACAAATAAGAAGAATTAAGATTAACACCATCACAGTTCCAACCAACTGCTCTAAACTATCCTTTTCTTCGAGCCCTTTTACTAATTGCGATGGGATTAATGCTGTAATATACCCAGATAACACGCATGGTAATACCATCAGAAATTGAAACCAGAATAGCTTCGGATTCCATTTTTTTGCACTTAGTATGTGAAATTTCAAGTTATTTAACAGACTGTATCTATTTGACTGCATATCCACATTCCTCTCAGATTCCTATCGCATTTATCCACATCGTAAATGCTTTTTATACACTCTCGATGCAGATATCCTGTTGTCGATATCATAACACATTCTTTACATAAAAAGAAAATTCGTGCACGAATGGTATCCCATTTTGCACGAATTGCATTATAAGCATGTGCCATCTTCGTTCACACACTTTCCTATTTTACTAACGGCAGCATTACCTCTGTCGCAAAAACTCCGTTCTCTGTTTGCCGATTTAAATAACCATCATACTTATTCACGATATTGTCAATGCGCAGCAAGCCAAAACCGTGACTTCCTTCCTTGGAAGATATAAAATGATTCACGCTTTTTCTTGCTCTTCCTACCATGGAATTGGTTACGGATATATAGAGCTGTTTTTTAATAATATCAATATAGATACGAATAAATCGTTCCTTTTCCTCCGGAATCTGCATGCATGCCTCCATGGCATTGTCCAGCATATTTCCAATTAAAACAGATAGGTCTATTCCGGAAATCGAGATATCCTCCGGCACAATTGCCGTCGCATCGACTGCAATGTGCTTCTCCTGAATAAGCGTCAGCTTGCTGTTTAAAATAGCGTCCACCATGACATTGCCTGTCTTTAATACCGTATCAACCGTTGTCAAATCCTCTTCAAGCTTATCAAGATACTCCGAAGCCTCATCATACTGCGCCAGACTCATGTGCGCCTTCAATACCTGAATATGATTGTGATAATCATGTCGCCAACCACGCATCTTGCGGTACATGGTGTCTACTTCTGCGTAATGCCTGTTTACGAGCTCATTCTGAAAATGTGTAATTTTCCGATTCAAAAAAGCAGGCATTGCAAAAATCCATAACAATATGTTGATTACTATAATACATATCAGAATTACAATGCCCAACTCTATTGTCATATGCATAACCACACCTTTCCATTACCTCAAAAACATATTATGTATCAAAATGCAGATTAATTGCATTACCCATCCGGTTCTTTTACAAAACACTAGCGATAGTTTTGAATAAATGCCTGATTTACTTCCTTACTCAGATTGCGGCTAATCGGAAGTCTCTCCTTATTATCCAATATGATCTCATTTTTGACAATAGCAGAAATATGCTGCAAATTCACCAGATAGGAGCGATGACAACGAATAATCTCCTTTTTCCCTTCCAGTAACCTTTCGACTGCACTAATTGTCTGCTTGAGCAGATATTCCTGCTCCTGTGTATACAGTATACATTGATGAGCACTCGCTTCTATAAACCATATTTGGGATATGGGCAAAGACAGCTTACCTTCCTCTGTCTGAAACAGAACCTTTTCTTCTTTTGTTTGCCGTTCCCGCTGCTTTTGCAGCCTGTCTAAAACTGCAAACAGCTTTTCCTTATTTACCGGCTTAAGCAGATAATGCAGGGCCGATACCTCGTAGCCCTGCGCCATATAACTGTCATAACCTGTGATAAAAAGTATGGGGATTTCCTCGTCCTGTTGGCGAAGGATTCCCGCAAGCTCCATACCATTTATTTTTTCCATCTCAATATCAAGCATCAACAAATCGTATTCTTTATCCTCTTCCCATGAAAAGAGAAAGCTCTCTCCATTGGGAAAAAGATTGGTATTTATTGGGATACGATGCTCCTCTCCCCATGCAAGCAGATACTTTTGTAATAAACTTAATTGTACCTGCTCGTCATCGCATATTGCAACTCTCATTTTTTATCCTTTACACCTCTTGCGAATTGGTACCTTTACGCAAATTACTATTCGCTTTGTTATTCGAAGAGCTGCATCACAATCTGCACAATCCAAAAGGCAGCGAATAACAGCATTCCGGCGTTTAATGTTATCGTTTTAAAGCGCTGACCCTTCGGAAGCTCTTCCTCTGTATGGTTTACATAAAACTTCTTTCTTCTCAAAATTAACAGAACAATTCCTGCCAATACAATGATTATTAAAACCATAACATATACAGCGTAAATTGCAATACCTGATATATTATTCATCAGGATAGCGGTAAGCTCTTCCATGGTTGCGGTTTCCATTGCCGTTGCCAGCTCTAAGAACCCACTCTTTTCCAGGATAAACATACTAAGAATCGAACCCACAAAGTTATTCAGCATATGCAGCAGAATTGTATGTACCACATTTCTGGTTCTTGTATAAATAAATCCATAAAAGCATCCCAGGATCAGGGCATAGGCAAACTGATTCAGATTACCATGGAATAAACCGAAGATTACACCTGAAAGTACAATCGCAAGACCTTCTCCGTACTTTACAGTACGGTCAATTAACAGCTTACGGAAAATATACTCTTCCATAATCGGTGCTGCAATTACCATAAATAAAAAGCTTGCCAAAGGACTGATACTCATAGTAAGATTCACTATTGTATTCTCAACCTGTCCCTGCTTGAAGATTCCAACCACGAAGGTCAGAACGTTACCGATAATATTGCTGATATAAACAAGGGCATAGCACATGATAAACGCTACAAGCCACTGTCCGACAGTCATTTTTTTCTTTTCTACATTTTCCTGCTCTGCCGGAAGCCTTTTGATGCATGCAATCATAATCGGATAACCAATCAGATACATCGGAAGCATGGAAATCAGCAGTGCAATATCGCTATTTTCAAATAAGTGAGGTGCTACCGCTTTTACGATTCCTATGGTCGCATACTGCGAGACATAGATTACTATTGTTCCAATCAAATACATCAATCCTAATTTTGAAAAATGTTTACTAATTGTTTTTACATCACGATTCATACTCTCATCTTCTCCTTCATTTTTACTGTTTTACAATCGCAAAAAAGATATCTGCGCCAAAATAACCTGCCGCAAAGCCAATCAGCATAATGACCAGCATAATGACCAGTATAATCCAGCCCTTGCTGAAAAATCTCTGTATAGCCCCCTTGCTCTCGTTGTAATCCGGATTTAACACTGCCTGTTCCTGCGGATTATCTGTCTGTTTTCTATACACTAATGTGTCCGAATCCACTACACAGACAAGCTCCAAACAGTGCCTTGCAGCCTCTGCCATGCTCATTTCATACCACCGAAAACTCTGCAAATGCCAGTCCTTTTTCTCGCCTTGGAATCTCTTTCCTTCAGCCCTTAATCTTTTTTTCAGGGCTTGCTTGGTATCTATCTCATAGATATAGGAATTACCTGTTTCCTCAAACAGACAGGTACCGTTATCATAATCGGTAAGCACCAATCCCTGCGCATTTTTTTCTTTCAAGAAGGAAAGAAGCTTTGTTGTATTTGCAAACTTTTTCTTTACTCCGAATCGCTTTCTTTGCTCCCATTCCTCTCTGCTCAGGCAAAGTTCTTCATACATTTTTTGTGAACATGAGAACAACCAGGCGGTAGATGCAACATCAAACAAAGTAACTAAGATGAAAATCCAAGAAATGATACGAATTGCTGCTGTCGAACCACCTGCCAGTATAAATAAAATCATATAAAAGATTGTAAATACAAGCTGTGAAACAAACTGTATGCTAAGCATATCCGAACCATAATAAGTTCTATACTTCTCTGCACGCTCTCTTCTCAGCTCCGCATCATCGTAGAACTCATCGCTTTCATCGCCTGCCTTATCCTTTACAAAGTAGTAGTTCATGCTCTCGTCATATGTTACCACATCCCAGCCTGCCTGACCGGCAATATCAAGCGCTGTTTTTCTGGCTGTCAGCATCTGCTTTTTGGGCTTTCTAAGAACCGTAAAACGGTCTATCTCATACACCTTTTCCGTTGGCTCTATCGGTTCAAAGTGATATAACATACCCAAAGTTAAGTCCTTTAAAATCCACCCCTGTCTTGCCATGTCCTCGAGCCAGTCACGTTCCTTTAACAGGCTCATATAAAACTTCCATTTTTTCATTCGTAGGTTGCCTCTCTTTCTTTGCCATTTGAAAAATATCAACTGCCCCCGCTTAATATCTTCTCACCGTTTTCACACTGCTTCTCCAATCTCTCCTGCTCCTGCAATAGTAAGGTCTTGCCGTCCGGTGTAATCTGATACGTCTTCTTGCCGTCTACTTCGCTTACAACACATATCATCTTATCTTCCACCAATCGTCCGAGCATTGTGTACAACGTTCCCGTTCCCATCTTCACCCTCTCCTCGGTCAGTTCTCGCACAAATTTCATAATGCCGTAGCCGTGATTGGGTTCTAAAAGTGCCAGAAGCGTGTAAAAAATTGTCTCTGTCATCGGACAGTACTTTTTTTGCAACTTTTCCTCCATACGCGGTCTCCTTCTTTTTATCTATTCGGTTTTCTTACTTTTCTTTGTTGCACTAAATATCAAAACTAAGGAAGCACCCAATGCTAATTTCAGTGCAATTCCCGACGATGTTGTTGTTGAATCCGCACACAGTGCACACGCCACTCCGATTACTACGCCAACTCCAAATATAACTCCCATTACTATTTTTTTCTTCATCTCCATCACCTCTACTATTCTTTCTCGACATATCGAGTTTTAACATATCGAGCCTCGATATGTCTTATATAGATA
>CAYLWP010000117.1:0-8318 GCA_964387365.1 uncultured Roseburia sp.
GTTCTCAATAAAGTCGATATGCTTGATAATGCCGACAACATGCCAGGCAAATGGCGGCAGCTTACCTCAGACTAAAATATCTGCAATTTTCAAGGTTCATCTGAGCCTTTTTTCTTTGCCCAGTTTTTTCATAGGTCATTTGACACTATCTGCTTAGGTACTGTAGGATTCGAGAAAATGGTATACCTTAATCTCTGAATCCATGTATTTCCCATCCTGTACTTCCTTGCGAACCTTCTCAGGCAAGTCCTCAAGCAGCAAATCCGTCTTAAAGTACAAGGTCTCTCTATCTTCCTTAAAGATCCATATTTCGCCATCCACAGCCATAATATAGTAACCGATTATTTCCTGTGTTGTATCGAATATTCTTACAATCTTAATCTGCTCACTCGAAAACAGCTCCAGATGCTGAGACTGAAAGCCTTTTTCCTTATCAGCAAGGCTTAACTGTCTGCCGTCATCATATAAGGCCTTTTCCAGCTCACTTCTTGTCATATCAATATATTTACCCGGTATTTTTTCCTCTGTCAGGACTACCCTGCCGTCTTTTTTATCAATATCCTCATAGATACATACCGTATTACAGGTCGTTCTGGTATCCTGTTCCTGTCCTGACGCTACGGCATTTTCACCATCTTTTTTCTGCGTGTCAGTACCAAGCTCAACCTGTTGTCTTGCAAATTCATCAGGAAACTGCTCCTTCCAGATCCAACGCCTCCACACAACAAGAACGATTAATAATGCAATAAAAAACAATGCAAAAAATAAACCAATCTTATATCCTTTTTTCATTTCATCCTCCGTCTTTCCACATGGTATCTTAGGATATAGTATCGGCTTATTTTTCTATATTTATTCGTAATACCTTATAACAGCTTACACTTCTTTGCCACGGTAAGAACCGTTCTTCCGCCCGGCATCTTCTTCATATCTTCCTCATCAATTCCTTTCAGAAGAATCAATGCGATAAAGTAAACAACAGCACCTACGGCAAGGCCAACAATCAGGATAACAAGATTTCCTGCCACATTTTTCAGTGCCATATTGATTCCGTAAATAACCGCACCCATAATGGCTGCTGCAATCGTCGGTATCAGGAAGGTCTTAACCAGCTCCTGTCGATATCGTAAAAATTTGCGAATCGCCATCCAGTTCAGAAGCGAAACGATAACCGCAAATAAAATATTCGCATACACAACTGCCTGAATCCCCATATCCATCTGCAGTGTTGCATACAAAAATGCAATATGAATAACAAGAGCAATGATTGCATGAATGACAGGGATTTTCATCTTATTAATACCCTGCAAAATGCCATTGGTCAAGGTTGACATCGTATAGAATACAACGGAAACGGAACCAATCTGCAACAGATTCACGGCAAGGTCAATTTCGCCACGGAATAACACGGTAATAATCGGTCTTGCAAGAACTGCCAGTCCAACAGCACTTGGAATTGCGATAATCATGGTAAAACGAAGACCCTGATTCACCTTTTCCCTTGCCTGTCTGAACTCTTCCTTCATAACCAGACCCGTCAGAACCGGCACAATAGAGGAACACATGGCATTAGCAAGCGCAGTCGGTACATTGATTAATACCCTGTATTTACCGGAGTAAACGCCCAAATTATAGGCTTTCACGTCCTCTAAGCCCTTCTGAATCATCACATCATTATAAATTCTGATGTCAAGAATATTAGTCAGATTATAAACAGTTGTACTTAAAAGTACCGGCAGAACAGTCAGCAGAATTAATCGGAATATCTGACCATAGCTGTCAACACGACCGCTCAAATCCTTCATAGCCTGCTTCTTTGTTCTGGAACGATACAACCGGAATACAAAAAGTAAAAACAGCAGTCCCATCAACGCGCCCGCCACAGGTCCTAAGGAAGCCCCCGCAGCGCCGTAGGACGGTGCATAATCTTCGTTATGAAGCAATGCTCCTACCTTTTCTCCTCGTTGAAATAAAAAATAGGAACCCACAATACTGACTATTAATACAAAAATCTGCTCCAAAATCTGAGAAATCGCTGTCGGCATCATAGTTCCAAGCCCTTGGAAATAACCTCGCAGAACTCCCATCACAGCTACAAAAAAGACTGCCGGTCCCAATACCTTTATCGCCAATGCACTCATTGGCTCCAGAGCGATATTCGTAGCAATAAAATCACCAAAAAGCTCCAAAATCAAAAAGCAGAGTCCACCTGCGCAAATTGCAAAAGCCATGGAACAACGAAAGACTCTTTCTGCATTTTTATATTGACGCTTACTCATTTTTGCTGAAACAATCTTAGATACAGCCAACGGAAGACTGTAACAGGAAATCAGGAGCACTAGGGAATAAACCTCATAAGCAACCGAATAATAACCGTTTCCAACATCTCCAATGATATGCTCCATCGGAATTCTTCGAACCATGCCTAAAAGCTTTGATATGATTCCGGCTAAGGCAAGGATACTTCCCTGCACGATAAAATTGGACTTTTTCTTCATACTCTACCTCAACCTTTCGGATTCTTATCTCGTAATACCAAGAGCAGTCAGTATCTCCTCCTGCTTGGCCTCCATTACCTTTGCTTCCTCAGGCTCCATATGGTCATAGCCAAGTAAATGAAGCATGCTGTGCGCCACCAGAAACGCAAACTCTCTAAGCGGAGCATGTCCGTATTCCTTAGCCTGCTCGTACACCTTGTCAACCGAAATCACAATATCTCCAAGGCAAAGCTCACCTGTCTCAGGGTCAAAATAGTCCTCCACATAGTCCTCGATTCCCGAAAAATCAGCAGGTGTTTCATAGTCCACATTCGGGAAAGAAAGAACATCCGTCGGTCTGTCAATCTCACGAAACTCCTTGTTCATGGCATGGATTCCTTCATTGTCCGTAAGCAATACGGAAACACTTACCTCGTAAGGACAGCCCTCCTGGTCAAGCGCACGTTCGATTACCTTATTTACAATCTCCTCTATATCAAATGGCAATTCTTCCTTTGTCTCATTCTCTACGCAAAAAGTCATAATATAATTTTTCTCCTGTAAAAATCTTCTCCATTCCGCCTAAATCCGAAAGAGAAATATCACTCTGATTCAGAATGCCGCTGTCAACCTTTCTGCGGATAATGGCAGTTGCAATCTTTCCGTAATCATTCTCACTGCGTGAATCCTTTTCCAACAGATACATAATTGTAGCAACAACGGAATCTGCCAGATAAACCACTATCGTTTCCTTCATCTTCATCGGAATGGCTTTATAGCTGTATTCCTGCAAAAGCCTGACCGCATTAGGCGGGAACTTATAGCTTTTACATATTTCTTCCATGGTTTTTTCCTGTTTTCGGCACTCGGCAGCCACAATCTTGTGATAATAACCGCCACATTTTGCCACATCAACATCCATATTCAGCATTCTTGCTGCCTTTTCAGCAAAATATGCGGTATGTATTGCATTATAATACAGTGCCGGATTCTCTTCCTTATACTTGGCAAGCAGCGGAAACTCCTGGTCATTAATCAGCAGATACTTGCCCTTTTCCTTATCAATTACCGCCGCACAGTAAAGTCTTAGGACTACCAGCATCATCAGAATCGTGATAAAAACATTAATGCCCGGAACAATAAACGCTTCCAGCTCAGGAATATCACGATTTTCCAGCATGATTTTTGCAAACACGGCAATCGCATAAAAAATAACCGCAGTCAGCATCGGTGCGCCTGTTTTATAATCCTCATCCAGACCTTCAAACAGAAGGGCAAAGATGCCTCCCATCAGAAAATACAGGACAAATACAAGCATTCCCGCATCTGAAAAATAAACACAAAGTCCAAGGATTCTCGCGTACGCCATCAAACCTGTCGCAGTATTGGAAAAAAGCGTAAGCGCCAGGGCAATACTCGGAATCGCCCACCCTTCGTTCGGCAAGAACGGTAAAAAGCAGCCGCACAACAAACTGATCAGATCAACAAATACAAATCTTGCGTAATGTTCACCGTTATCATAATGCAACGTCTGATTGATATCGGATTGTATCAGCGAAAAAATAATACTGATATAAGAAGCAGCCGAAACAATCAGCAGTATAAATATTTCCCTAAAAGACTTTCCGTAAAAATATGCCGCCGTACCGGTTGCACCTACGGAAATCAGGAACATAAATAACAGCAAAATGACAGTTCGCCATTTTGTTTTTTTCTTTTCCATATATAGCCTCCTCATGCCACAGGACACACAATCCCTGTAACATTACCTTTACTTCTGTTTTCTTGTACGATACGCAGTATTCACATTGCTGCGTGCCTGTCTCTTCTGCTCATTATTCTCATACTCATCGTATGCCTTAACAATCTTCTGAACAAGAGGATGCCTTACAACGTCGCGGTTTGTCATGCACACAAAAGCGATATCGTCAATTTTACCAAGCACCTTCTCTGCCACATCAAGTCCAGACTGCATGCCCGGCGCAAGATCCTTCTGCGTTGCATCACCCGTCACGATTACCTTAGAGCCAAAACCGATTCTGGTCAAAAACATCTTCATCTGTGCCGGAGTTGTATTCTGAGCCTCGTCCAAGATAATATAGGCATTATCAAGTGTTCTTCCTCGCATGTAAGCAAGCGGGGCTACCTCTATCAGGCCCTTTTCCATATTTTTCAAAAAGCTGTCTGCGCCCATAATCTGATAAAGTGCATCATAAAGCGGTCTTAAATACGGATCAACCTTGCTCTGTAAATCACCCGGTAAAAATCCAAGCTTTTCACCTGCCTCGATTGCCGGTCTGGTAAGAATGATTCTCTCCACTTCATGATTTTTAAATGCAGTAATGGCAAGCGCCATTGCAAGATATGTTTTACCTGTTCCTGCAGGTCCAAGGCCAAACACAATCATTTTATCCCTGATTGCGTCAATATAACGCTTCTGTCCCAAGGTCTTAGGCTTAATCGGCTTACCTGTTATCGTATGGCAGATGCAGTCCTCATCTATCTCTAACAGCGAATCCTCTTCCCCGTCCCTTGACAGCTCAAGGGCATAAGAAACACTCTGCTCCTGAATCAGATTGCCTCTTGTGGACAGCTCTACCAATTCCTGCATAAGCTTAAGCGCCTTATCCACAGACTCCTGCGTTCCTGAAATCCGCACCTCGCCGTTTCTATCTGTAATTACAACCTGTAACTCATTCTCAATCTTTCTGATATAAGCATCCTGAGTTCCGAAAATATTCTGCATATGCTCAGCAGATATCTGCATTCCCACTTGTACCTTTTCCAAATTATTACTCCTTCATGTCGGCTTCCGATATCGGTATCGCCTCTTCTTTTCCCGTCTGCTTTACCACAGACAAATTAGCATGTATTTCCATACCCTTATTATACTTTTTTATTTTAACATCTTTTTCAATAATTTGTACCCCTTTTTCTTGTAAACATAAAATAAATTTCTCAAAATTTTCATTTAACTGTTTTTTCATCTCGTCTTCCGAATATTCAAGGTATTTCCACTGGTATTCTTTTTTGCAGACATTACCATAATATATAGGCAAATACAGGTTTTCCAGCAGGCTGACCTGATGTTTTTGCGTGATGGTTTCACAGCTTTGATACTGCTTCCCGAATGCGGGGCTCTCCATATAATACCCAAAAGCTTCCAAAAATATGCTGTTACGCTCCTCACCCGTGTAATGAACGACCGGATAAGAGCGTGCGAGCTGCTCCTCATAGGATAGCTGTGTCCTGATACTGACATCTGCGTCGGAATTGTAAACCTGATAAGCAATGATATTCTGTGCCTCATCATAGACCGGGACATTACCCTCTACCAGAATCTGTCCCGGCTCGACGCTATCCCCGATTTTCACCTTCGGAATACCGTTTCTCGTGATCATGGAAGTAATGATTCCGCTTTCCGTTGCAACCAGATTCGTTCCCTTTATCTCTTCTGTAACCGGCTCCTTTTTTTCATTCTCCTTCACCTCTACAAAAAGCTTTGTTCCCTCAAAATAAATCGAGGTCCAGGTCACCAGCGGAAAGCTTTCCCTAAGTCTTTTTTCCGTTTCTTCGCAGTCAAGCTCCTTCTTTTTCATGCCATAATAAATATTTTCTTCTGCAAGGAAATCCGTCAGCTCCTCCTCACTAATATGCAGATTCCCGACAAATTCCATTGCCCAGATATAATCCGTAACGAAATACAGCATGCCAAGACACAATATGAGACTTATAAAAAAAAGAAACCTTTTTTTCATAAAAGGGAGATAAAACGGCATTCCGTATCGATGTAGTACTTTTGCCTTCGTTCCGGTTTTTTTCAAAAAAGGAGCAGTTTCAAGGTAATCTGATGCCGCAACATTACAGAAATACGCCTGTTCTTCTTTTTTTATGTTCCACAGCACAATTTCATGCGTTCTGCACATATTAAGAAACCGTTCCACATAGTCACCGCACAATCTGACGGTAAGATATCCGTTCCATAGTCGAATCCATTTATTCTGCAATGCTGTCACCTCACACTCCCCTGATAATCCTGACTTCCAGAATCTGACCGGATATTTTCATATCCTCATTGGAATAATAGGCAATCACCAGACAATTTCCGCTGATAGAATACTTGCAATCATAACCTTTTATCAGAATCTCCTGGCAGGTATAGGATATAATGCCCTTAAAATTCTCCAGATAGAGCTCCGACTTTCCAATCACATGAAGCAGGGTTGCCTTGGCAACCACATCCTTCGGAATGGAATACGCGTCCGCAAACCGCTCACTAATCCTGTTCAATTCCTCTTTCCACATGAAAAATCACCAACAAAAAATGAAGTATAGAATTTATACTTCATTTTATGCCGGATTATGGTTAATATTACTGTTGCGATATATGCTTTTTTACTTTAAAATAATTCCTTAATTAGAGGTTGTTTCTCAACAGGTTTGTCTGTAAAAGTATATGCCTTAAGGAATCTCTCCTTAGCAAGATTCAGCTTGGCGCTGTCATTGGCATGAATAACTGCAAGCGGCTCCCCTTTTTGTACGAAGTCTCCTACTTTCTTATTCAGAACCAGCCCGACTGACAGGTCTATCTCGCTCTCCTTCGTTTCACGACCGCCACCAAGAATAAGCGAACAGATTCCTATCTCATCACACACAATATGCTCGATGTAACCGTCTGCCGGTGACAAAATCTCTTCTGTGATGGCTGCCTGCGGCAGCTTCTCCGGATGATATACCTGCTCCCTGTCACCGCCCTGTGCCTCGATAAATTCAGCAAGCTTATCAAGCGCCCTGCCGTCTGCAATCACGCCCTCCAGCATAGCCCTTGCATGCTCAGGATTCTCCGCCTTACCGGCAGCAACAACCATATGCGAGCCAAGCGTAAGACACAGCTCAACAAAGTCCTCAGGTCCCTGCCCCTTCAAAGTATCAATCGCTTCCTTTACCTCAAGTGCGTTGCCAACTGCAAGTCCCAACGGCTGATCCATATCGGAAATAACAGCCATCGTTTTTCTGCCGGCGCCATTTCCAATCTTCACCATTTCCTCAGCAAGAGCAAAGGCATCTTCTTCCTTTTTCATAAAGGCGCCGCTTCCGGTCTTTACATCAAGCACGATGGCATCTGCACCCGCCGCAAGCTTTTTACTCATAATAGAGGATGCAATGAGGGACATATTATCAACTGTTGCCGTCACATCACGCAGTGCATAGAGCTTTTTATCAGCCGGCGCAAGATCTGCTGTCTGTCCCATAATGGCAATCCCGATACGATTTACATTATTTTTAAACTGTTCCTCTGAAATTCCCGTCGAAAACCCGGTAAAGCTTTCGAGCTTATCAATCGTTCCGCCGGTATGCCCAAGACCTCTGCCGCTCATCTTGGCAACCGGAACGCCAAGTGCCGCAACCATAGGCATTAATGCCAGAGAGGTTTTATCTCCGACACCACCCGTTGAATGCTTATCAACCTTAATTCCGTGAATATCACTTAAATCGAGCATATCCCCGCTTCGCACCATAGACATGGTAAGCGCCAGTGTCTCCTCTGCGGTCATCCCCTGAAAATAAATCGCCATAGTCATCGCAGACATCTGATAATCCGGTATTTCCCCTCTCGTATACCCCTGAACCATGAAATCAATTTCCTCGTCAGTAAGTACATTTCCGTTTCGTTTCTTCATAATCAAATCATACATTCTCATAGCCCGGTCCCCCTCTTTAACAAGCTGCACTAATAATTATATTGTATCAAATCCTTAATGTTTTTTCATCAATTACGTTATTTCAGTTTGTGTCAAGTGTTCGTTGGCAACTTTCCATTTGTTTTTCTCAATGATATTC
>CAYLWP010000118.1:0-8227 GCA_964387365.1 uncultured Roseburia sp.
CTACTGTTCTGTGCATGCAACATGGGCATTTTCGCGAGCTGGTTATGAGACGATTATCATCAACAACAATCCGGAAACCGTAAGTACAGATTTCGATATTGCTGATAAGCTTTATTTTGAGCCACTGACACCGGAGGATGTTGAGAATATTGTAAATATCGAGAAGCCGGATGGAGCCGTTGTTCAGTTCGGTGGACAGACAGCAATCAAGCTGACAGAAAGTCTGATGAAGATGGGCGTTCCTATCCTTGGTACCAAGGCAGAGGACGTTGATGCGGCAGAGGACAGAGAGCTGTTTGATAAGATTCTGGAAGAGACTCAGATTCCAAGAGCGGCCGGCGGAACCGTTTATACCGCAGAGGAAGCAAAGGCAGTTGCGAACCGTTTAGGCTATCCGGTATTGGTAAGACCTTCCTACGTACTTGGCGGACAGGGTATGCAGATTGCGATTTCCGATGAAGAAATAGAAGAGTTCATGGCAATTATCAATCGTATTGCACAGGATCATCCGATTCTTGTTGATAAGTATTTGCAGGGTAAGGAGTTAGAGGTAGATGCCGTTTGTGACGGTACTGATATCCTGATTCCGGGTATTATGGAGCATATTGAGAGAACCGGTGTACATTCCGGTGACTCTATTTCCGTATATCCTGCACATACAGTAGGCAGATTAATCAAGGAAAAGATTGCTGAGTACACAAGAAGACTGGCAAAGGCTTTGCATGTTAAGGGCTTGATTAATATTCAGTTCATCGCCGTTGGCGAAGATGTATATGTCATTGAGGTTAATCCGCGTTCTTCCAGAACCGTTCCTTATATCAGTAAGGTAACAGGAATTCCTATCGTAGACCTTGCAACAGAGGTTATCTTAGGAAAGACAATCAGAGAGCTTGGTTATGAACCCGGCTTACAGAAGGAAGCAGAGTACTATGCAATTAAGATGCCGGTATTCTCCTTTGAGAAGATTCGTGGTGCGGAAATCAGCCTTGGACCGGAGATGAAGTCAACCGGTGAGTGTCTTGGTATCGCAAAGACTTTTAACGAAGCTCTTTATAAGGCATTCCTTGGTGCCGGAATTGACCTTCCGAAGCACAAGCAGATGATTATTACGGTTAAGGATGCCGATAAGGGTGAAGCAATCGAAATCGGAAGACGTTTTGAGAAGCTTGGATATACCATCTATGCGACAAGAAGTACGGCAAAGGCACTCAATGATGCCGGTGTAAAGGCAAGAAAGGTTAATAAGATTTCACAGGAATCACCAACTGTTATGGACCTTATTCTTGGACATAAGATTGACCTTGTTATTGATACACCTACGCAGGGCCGTGACAAGTCAAGAGACGGATTTATGATTCGAAGAACTTCTATCGAGACAGGTGTAAACTGTATCACAGCCTTAGATACAGCCAAGGCATTGGCAACCAGCTTAGAGAATAAGATGGAAAATGATAACAAGTTATCTATTGTAAATATTGCAGAAATCTAAAATGAAAAGTCTCATATGGAGCGGGCGATGCTTCAGATGAGACTTTTTTCTTTGCTTTACCGGAAATCCCCGGGAGGCAAAAACGCTTCGCGAGGATACGTTGGAACAACCTTACCACATACCGGGGCAAAAATCTTCCGAGAAAACTCATGTCAAAAACAGATAACGTAGCGAAAGTACGCTTAGTAAAATGATATATAATTGTAATAAAATAAATAATCTGATAAAATATAAGTATGTTATTTTTGCTTTGTAGTAGGAAAGAAAAATATATATTACGCTGGTCAGAGAAGTGTTTGAAGAAGGTAGAAAGGTATGGATAAAAGCTATGAATGAATATTTGAATCAGGTAAATGCAGGAATATTTTATTTGATTGTAGGACTGGTACTGGCATTTATTACAACAATGTCTGTTATTTTTCTGGTAAAAAGCTATCGGGCAGGAATTAAGATTGGTATGGACAGGAAGTTAATAAATAAGGTTATTGTTTCAAGTGCAACCTTTACGTTACTTCCCTCAATCAGCATATTGCTGGGCGTGGTTGCGCTTAGCGGTACGCTTGGTGTTCCTTTTTCGTGGCTTAGATTATCGGTAATTGGTGCGTTGCAGTATGAACTGAATGTAGCAGAGATTGCTGCGCAGAGCCTTGGGTTAAGCGGACTTCGTCTGGAAGAAATGAATATAGGCGCATTTGTAACGATTGCGCTTGTCATGACCTTTGGAATTCTTGGAAGCATATTCTGCTGTATTTTCTTCCTGAAAAAATATTTGGGAAGGGTTCAAAAGGCACCAAAGAAAGAGGCAAAAGGAAAGCCGGGTTTTGGTGCACATGCTACAACGGCAATGTTCGTTGGCCTGTGCGCGGCTTATATTGGTGCTTATATCGGAAAGGCGGCGCTTCGGGAAGGCTCGGACCCTCTGCCACTTATCATATCAATGGTAGCCGCATTTAGTATGGCAATTTTTGAGTATTTTATCCGGAAAAAGGGTAAGGTAGTTCTGGAGAATTTTAGTCTTGCGGCAAGTATGCTGATTGCTATGGCATCAGCGGTTATTTTGATGATGGCATTGTAGAAAGGCAGGTGTGGGAAGAATGAATGAACAGGAAAAAGAGAAAATTTTTGAAGATTTTAATGCGGGCTTGCATAGATTGGGTAGAATCACGCTGGTTGCAGCAGTTATTTTATTGATTGCGGTTCCGTTGGTGATAGGAATGATAAATAATGTATCACCGGATGCTTCAGGTTTTTTAAGTGGCTTTGCAAAGGTGGGGATTATATATATTCCGGTTGCAATTGTTGAGTTTTTGGTGTATTCTCCGATGCTTGGCGCGGGAGGAAGCTATTTGTCATTCTTAACAGGTAATGTGACGAATATGAAAATCCCTTGTGTAATGAACTCACAGGATATTGCAGAAACAGAGGTAGGAACCCCGGAAAATGAGATTGTTTCCACAATTAGTGTTGCCACAAGTGCCATTGTGACTACGTTAGTGATTGTGGCAGGTGTTATTTTACTGGTGCCTTTACAGCCGATTCTGCAAAATGAGGCATTGCTTCCGGCATTTAACAATGTAGTTCCTGCATTGTTTGGCGCTTTAGGTTTTAAGTATTTTTCAAAGAGTCTGCAGCTTTCCGGTATTCCACTTTTGACTATGGCAGCACTGTGTATATTTGTTCCGGCAGCAATTGATCAGACAAGTCTGTTAATGCTTCCAAGTGGTGGTCTGGCACTTCTGATTGGATATATTTTGTATAAAAAGGATCAGTTATAAGGAGAAGCCATATGATTATTTTATGGACTATTTTAAGTGTGTTGCTGTTGGTGGTACTTGTGGTGGTTTGTAGAACACTTATGCTAAAGCCGACCGATGCCAAAGAAGTCACGCTCGAACCGGAAACGGGAGAAAGAGCGGAAAACTATGGAAAACGCCTTGCTAAGATGATTCAGCAGGAAACCGTATCCGGCAGATTTGACCCGGAACGGGAAAAGTTCCTTCAGTTTCATAAAGTCTTAGAGGAGCTATTCCCGAATGTACATGTAACCTGCGAAAAGCATGTGTTTGACGGCAGCCTTTTATTTAAATGGAGCGGTCAGGGTAAGCATGAACCGATTCTGTTAATGAGCCATCATGATGTGGTAGAGGCAAATGGTGAATGGCAGCATGAGCCATTCAGCGGTGATATCGATGAGGCAGGAAGAGTATGGGGGCGCGGCACTGTTGATACAAAGGGAAGCTTATTCTGCATCTTTACAGCAGTAGAAGAGTTGATTGCGGAAGGCTTTGTGCCGGAATGTGACGTATATATTGCAAGCAGCTGTACGGAGGAATGGAGCGGTAATGGTGCTCCCATGACAGCAGAGTACTTGAAGAAAAACGGAATCCGGCTGGCTTTGCTTATGGATGAAGGCGGTATGATACTTAAAGAGCCCGTTGCCGGAGTAAAGGGCATCTACGGAATGGTTGGTGTTGTGGAAAAGGGCTACGGCGATGTGAAATTTGTAGCAAAAGGAAAAGGCGGACACGCAAGTGCACCGAAAAAGAATACACCATTGGTGCGCCTTGGAAAGTTCATGGTCGATGTAGAAAAACATAATCCGTTCAAAGCAAAGCTTACGCCGACGGTAAGGGAAATGTTCCGCCGCATGGCGCCTAATATGAACTTTGGTATGAAGCTTATTTTTGTAAATATGTGGCTTTTTGAACCTTTGCTCGTTAAGGTATTGCCATCGATTAGTTCGGCAGCGGGGGCCATGATTCGTACAACCCTTGCCTTTACTACGGCAAAGGGAGCGGATGGCCTGAATGTTCTTCCGCAGGAAGCATATGTTACGGGAAATATGCGATTTATTCATCATCAGTCTACAGAGGAAAGTATTTCGCTTATTGCAGAGATTGCAAAGAAATATGAAATAGAGACAGAGGTTATCTATCAGGATTACCCTTGCCCGATTGTGGATTATCAGGGAAAGGCATTTAAACTGATAGAGGAAGTGGCAGCATCTGTTTATCCCGGCGTCGGTATCAGTCCTTATGTCATGACAGGAGGAACGGACGCAAAGTATTATAAAGAGGTATGTGACAATTGTATTCGTTTTGCACCGTTATACATAGACAGTCAGCAATATGAGAGTATTCATGGTCTGAATGAAAATATCCATCAGGGAGCACTTCCCAAGGGTGTTGACTTCTATAAGACGGTAATCAGAAAAAGTTAAGAAAAGCTCAGGAATTTCGATTCCTGAGCTTTTTGATTAACATTTTAAAAATGCCTCTAACTGTTCAACAGCTGTTTCTTCATCCTTACCATCAGCCTTGATAACAACATCCATTCCGGCAGAAGGATTGAAAGCGATAATACCCATAATGCTTTTTGCATTGATATGAAAAGTTTCATATTCAAGTGTAATGTTTGATTCGCACTGGCTTGCAATATTTACAATCTCAGCGAGTGGGTGATCGTACTTACGATCCAAATCTCCAACGATAACATTCTTTACTAACATGTCATACCTCCATGTTCTAAATACCAAAAACATATTTAATTTTACATGTAAATCAGTAATTGTCAAGAATACTAAGGATTTTTTTGACTGAAAAAAGGTCTTTTCATCATATCAACTGAAAAAAAAGAAAAGAAATGGATTCTTATGTGCATTTTAACAATGAAAATGTGGGGGTGTGCATAAAGAAAGAAGTATGTTATTATGTAAATGTAATAAATAAATGGAGTTACATTGCAGATAAAGTGAGGGGAAAAGAGTATGAGAGCGTTTGATATTGAGTATAAATATAAATGCCCGAAGTGTGGTAAAGAAATGGATTATCTCTATGGTAAATTATGTTGCTCGACGTGTGGGTATCAGGTGGCATACCGTGCAAATGTACGGGATGAATCGGTGAAGCCCGACTGGACCAAGGGAAGTGTCGTAGAACGAAAAATAAAGCAAAGGGATCAGGCGGAGACAGAACCGTCCCAAAGTGCGAGTAAGCAGAAGAGGAACATACATAATCAAATTGCAATCGTACTTATTGTGATTATTGTTCTGTGTGCGATACCGGCTTTTTTATTAAGTCAGTATGCCGGATCTGAAATAGGTGTGAGCTATGTGTATGAGGATGACAGCTGGGGCGATACCTGGGATGTAATTGCCGATGCTGAGGATGTTGCATGGGAATATGAGGAAATCGTGTATGAGGAAGAGACTGTTTGGGAGACAGAAGAGTCTGAATCATTAGGCGATCCGGAGGGATATCTTTGGACCGACAGTCAGTCAGAAGGTATGATACAGTTCATTGAGAAGATTTTCGGAAAAGAATACACGAAGGTAACAAGGGAAGAACTTGAAAAAATAATCTATTTCAGTATTGATACGGATTACGAAACCGATGAGATATTGGTGACTTATGGGATACTTACGGCAGCAGAGCCGGAGTATGGTGAATATTTTGACTTACGAATGGAACCTGCCGATTTCTATGATACGGATTATTCCATTTTCAACAAGATGCATACCTTGTATGCGGATTATGGAAGTATTGCTTCCTTGGAAGGTTTAGAGGAGCTTTGCGTACTGGGTACATGGATGACACCAACAGAAATCAAGCAATACATCAATCCGATGCAGCTGATATCACTTACTCTGTATGATTTGTCTGACGTAACCACGTTAGATGGAATCGGGGAATTCCATAACCTGACTTCATTATACATATACGCATATACGGTAGAGAATATAGATGCGCTTGCCGGCTTAACCGGATTGGAAAGGTTTGGTATTTATCTTGGCGATAATATCAAGAGCTTTGATGTATTGCATCAACTGACAAATCTGGAGAGATTATCTATCAGCAGTTATGTATTGGATAAGCTGGATTTTGTTGCCTCCATGCCTGACCTGTATACCCTTAATGTATATGATGCCTTTGATTTACCGGGTTCGGAGTGGGAGTATATCACGAAGTCAAAGAGTATAGAGAATCTGAAGTTGGAAAACTGCATTATACCTTGTGATGCTGAGATATTCTTCAACGATGCAAAGCTGGAGCAGCTTATTATGGTGGATTGCGCAACGGGGCTGGATGTGACTAAGCTGAAAAAGAATGATAATCTGCAGGATATAGAACTGACCGGGACCTATGTGTTCCCGATAAAGAACGGAAACGTGGATTTCACGAAGGATTCTGTAATGATTTCAGAGTACATAACGGAAATTACGGAGAAATTTCCGAACCTGGAAAGTGCGAAGTACTAAGGGACTGAGGGATTAGTATTCGGAAAATATTGACTTTTCAGCTTATCAATATTAGAATAAAGATGTAAAAGATGTTTAAAAGGTACTACCGATAGACGGCTAGTCCTGATTTATAGTTGATTAAAAATAATCGCCTAAAGTTTTCCTAGGACTGAGGCGATTATTTTTGTGATTTATTACTTCCGATAGAATATCCAAGTCCGAATGCAGTCAGCACAAGGCTGCTTAGGCAAAAGATGATATGTTTGATTAGAAAAATATGATAGTATAAGAGAAAAGTTTGATGATAGTTTTTTGGAGGGGATATTTATGGATTTTTCGATTAAAGAATATAATGTTTATAATGAAAGTGAGATTTTGAACCTGTATGCGAGTGTAGGTTGGATAAATTATACTGCTAATCCTGATATGTTAAAGAATGCATATCACAGTTCATTAAAGATATTAGGAGCATATATTGGTGATGAGCTTGTTGGTGTAATAAGAGTAGTGGGAGATGGTTATTCCGTTATTTTCATACAGGATATTTTGATTTTACCACAATACCAGCATAATGGTATTGGAACAGCTCTGTTGAATCGGATACTTGATATTTATAAGAATGTTTATCAAAAAATATTAATAACAGACAATACGGAAAAGACGATTAAGTTCTACAAATCAGTTGGGTTTCTGATGGATACAGATATGGATTGTCGAGCTTTTATAAAAATGAGGGATAGATAAATTAATGGGAGCCAATGTACGCAACTACCAAAAGGAATTAGATAAAATCCTAGACCAGATTACCAAGGATGAAAGTAAAAAAGGCCAACGTTTACTGCTTCACAGCTGCTGCGCTCCATGCAGCAGCTATGTCCTTGAATATTTAAGGCAATATTTTAGAATCACCGTATTCTATTATAATCCCAATATCTCCATGGAGCCGGAATATAGAAAGCGTGTTGAGGAACAGAAACGTTTGATTGCCACATATAACGCGCAGGAGCAAATGGGATATCAGATTGCGGTTATCGAGGGCGATTATGAACCTGCGGTGTTTTATGAGATTGCAAAGGGATTAGAGCAGTGCCCGGAAGGCGGGGAGCGTTGCTTTGCCTGCTATGAGCTGCGACTGAAAAAGGCTGCAATGCTGGCGAAAGTGGGACAATATAATTACTTTTCAACGACACTTACGATTAGCCCGCTTAAAAATGCCCAGAAGCTTAACGAGATAGGGGAACGTTTATCGCAGGACTATAACATACCTTGGCTGGTGTCTGATTTTAAGAAGAAGAACGGCTATAAGCGTTCGATAGAGTTATCCGCAGAATATGATTTGTATCGTCAGGATTATTGTGGATGTATTTATTCAAAGCAGGAACGAGAGAGGATAAAACAGGAAAAAAGTCAGAATGAAAATCCGTAAAACCTATTGCGTAGTATTGAAAAAAACATTATGATAGGAAAAGGTATGTTTATGGAAAGGTAAGGTAATAAGA
>CAYLWP010000119.1:0-8180 GCA_964387365.1 uncultured Roseburia sp.
TCTGCTATTGAAAATGCGCAGAAGAAGATAGAGGCTAACAACTTTGGTATCAGAAAGAACCTGTTGGAATATGACCAGGTTATGAATGAGCAAAGAGAGATTATCTACGAAGAGCGTCGCCGTGTATTGAACGGTGAGAGCATGCGTGATGCCATTTACAAGATGATTACCGATCTTGTTGAAAGTGCAGTAGATACTGCTGTAAATGATGATTTGGATCCGGAAGAATGGGATTTGAACGAATTGAATTCGCTCCTGTTAGCGACAGTTCCTATTTTCCCGGTTACACTGAATAGAATTACCAAGAAGACAAAGAACGGTCTGAAGCATCAGCTCAAGGAAGAGGCAGTGAAGCTTTACGAGAGCAAGGAAGCAGAGTTCTCTGAGCCGGAGACAATTCGTGAGATTGAGCGAGTAATTCTCTTGAAGGTAATCGACAGAAAGTGGATGGATCATATCGATGATATGGATCAGCTTCGTCAGGGTATCGGTCTTCAGGCATACGCACAGAAGAATCCGTTGATTGAGTATAAGATGAGCGGTTATGACATGTTTGATGCCATGACAGCTAATATTAAGGAAGATACCGTAAGACTCCTGCTTCGAGTTAAGGTTGAGCAGAAGGTGGAAAGAGAAGAGGTTGCCAAGGTAACAGGAACCAATAAGGATGATTCTGCAAAGGCTCCTGTTGTAAAGAAGGAAGCCAAGGTATATCCGAATGATCCTTGTCCGTGCGGAAGCGGTAAGAAGTATAAGCAGTGTTGCGGACGTAATTCATAAAAATCATATGCGACAGCAATATTCATACAAAATAGCCCGGGAAAGCTTGCTTTCCAAGGGCTATTTTTGTATTATGTCTATAGAACGAATTAGGGTAGCTATAAATCTACATAGTGGTTACTCATAGGTAATGATATGAATAAAGGTGGTGAACGCGATGGTAGAACTCGACCAGATGAAACAGGAGTTACAAACGTATGAAAGTCCATTAGCGGAAGTGAGGGATTCACTTTGACCTTGTAAGCAAGGAAAAGAGAATCGAAGAATTAGAACGGGAAATGGAAGCACCGGGCTTCTGGGATGATCCGGACCGTTCCAACCGTTTAATGAAAGAGCTTAAGGTGTTAAAGGGAACCGTAGAACAGGGCAACCGGTTAAAAACACAGTATGAAGATATCGAGACATTAATCGAAATGGGCTATGAGGCAGATGATCCTGACATGATTCCTGAGATAAGACAGGAACTGGATGCCTTTATAGAGGAATTTGAAGCGTTAAGAATCAGTACGCTGTTATCAGAGGAGTATGATAAGTGTAACGCTATTTTGAAGCTGAACGCAGGCGCAGGCGGAACAGAGAGCTGTGACTGGGCGAACATGCTTTACCGTATGTATACAAGATGGGCAGAGAAAAAAGGCTTTTCGCTGGAAGTGTTGGATTTTCTGGATGGTGATGAAGCAGGAATTAAGTCCATTACTTTTCAGGTGAATGGTGAGAATGCGTATGGCTATTTGAAGTCAGAAAAGGGAGTGCACAGACTGGTCAGAATTTCGCCGTTTAATGCACAGGGAAAACGTCAGACTTCCTTTGTTTCCCTTGATGTTATGCCGGATATTGAGGAAGACCTTGATGTAGATGTGAACGAAGACGATTTACGAATCGATACCTATCGAAGCAGTGGTGCAGGTGGACAGCATATTAATAAGACATCATCAGCAATCCGAATCACCCATATTCCGACAGGTATCGTGGTACAGTGCCAGAATGAGCGTTCCCAGTTCCAGAACAAGGATAAGGCTATGCAGATGTTAAAGGCAAAGCTCTATCTTTTGAAGAAGGAAGCAAACGCAGAGAAGCTTTCCGATATTCGAGGAGAAGTGAAGGAAATCGGCTGGGGCAACCAGATCCGTTCCTATGTCATGCAGCCATACACGATGGTAAAGGATCACAGAACAGGCTGTGAATCCGGTAATGTGGATGCAGTTATGGATGGTGCTCTGGATGGCTTTATCAATGCTTACTTAAAGTGGAAGAGCGTTGGCGGCAAGCCGGTAGAAGAAGTATAGTACAAAGGAGAAATTATGAAAGCATTTCCGTTTGAAAAAGCAATTTGTTATTCAGGTTATAGAAAGGGGCAGAGCCCAAGAACAGAAGTTTATCCGAGCAAGGAAGAGATTTCAGAGGATTTACATTTATTAATGGAACGTGGATTTACCTTAATCCGTATGTACGATCCGAATGAACATGCAAAAAGGGTGTTAGAGGTTATTACGGAAGAAAAGCTTCCGCTTCGTTGTATGATCGGAATTGATCCGATTGCAGAAGTGAATAATGATGGTTGTCCATGGGATAAACGTGTACGCAGTGAGGAAGAGTTAAGTGCGAATGCAAGAAGGAATGACGAAGAGCTCAAAAAGCTTGTCGCATTGGCTAACCAGTATCCGGAGGTGATTATTGCTGTATCTGTCGGTAATGAGAATCAGCCAAGCTGGGGCTCTGATATTGTTCCGCAGGAGCGTCTGGTACAGAGTGCAAAGTATCTGCGGGCTAATGTCAAGCAGCTGGTAACCTACAATGAGGGAACCTCTGAGTGGCTGCATCTGCAGGATCTTGTAAAGGAATTGGACTTCATCAGTCTTCACAGCTATCCTGTATGGAACCGTATTGACGCAGATGTTGCGGTAGAGTACAATGCCAAGGATTATGCCATGATAAAGGAAGCATATCCGGATAAGCAGATTATTTTTACGGAATGCGGCTGGCCGTCAGACTGTAATGATTCTATGGATAAGACACAGGTAGATGAGGAAAAGCAGGCAAAGTATATCAAGGAATTCTTTGCATGGACGGAAAAAGAGCAGATTCCAGCATTCCTGTTCGAGGGCTTTGATGAGCCTTGGAAGGGCAGTGAAGCTTTAGATGAACCGGAGAAGCATTGGGGACTGTTCTATGAGGACAGAACACCGAAGAAGATTTTTCAATAAACTCTGAGTGCTTAGAATCTACGTTTTGAAATGGAAAAAGAGAATTTGGAACACAGAAAATCTCCCTTTGTCAAATTGACGAGGGAGATTGATTTTAGAATATATCAGTTCAATTAATTGGAATTGGCTTACTTCTCTTTCCGAAACAGTTCAACAGCCATAAGAACTATTCCAAGAAAAATAAATGCAACAGAGAGGATAAACAGGAACATTAAATCCACCAATTAATGCTCTTTTCATACAATCACACTCCTATCTTAAAATTTTAAAATAGCTATTAATCAGAACTTAATTCCATCGTAGGATTTGATATAGTTTCTATCCATGGATAATACGATTTTCTCGTAGTTATCAGGTATCATGCATAGTGGTCTGAGTTCTCGTTCACGAGTTTCGGGTGACTGCATACTTTCAGTTACTTGGATATATAGTTTATCATTTGGTTTTTCAGCAACAAAGTCAATTCCTGTTTCTCCGACCTTTCCGATATAAACACGGTAGTCACGACGAAGCAGCTCTAAGAACACAATGTTTTCAGCAGTTGTTTACCTTTTACATCATATCTGCCAACGGAGTAGAAGATAAATGCACTTCGTAGTAAGGAGATGTATTTATCTACTGTTTTCCCTGCAATATTTTTGTGTTTTCCAGTCGGAATGTCACCTTCGTTGGATAAGACATTGCCGATGTTGTTTGGAGAAGTAATGCTGCCAATATTAGAGCAAAGGAATAGCATAATTTTCAGCAGCATTCCCTGGTCGGCCTGGTGGTTACGTTGGAGAATATCACGCAACACTACGGTGGAGTAGATTCCTTCCAAGGCTTGATTGCTTCTGGCTTCATTGAAATGATATTCCTTTAAAATTGGCATACCGCCGAACTGCAGGTAACGCTGGAATTTTTCTTCTACTGTGACAGAAGGTTCAAACTCGTAGAAGGTCAAAAATTCTTTGAACGACAGTGGAAGCATACGGATTTCTACATATCTGCCGGAGAGCAGAGTAGAAAATTCTGTGGAAAGAAGATAGGCGTTAGAGCCAGTGATGTAGATATCTACATCAAAATCGAGCCGGAAGGATTCAATAGCCTTTTCCCAATGTTCCACAGTCTGAAGTTCATCAAATATCAGATAAGTTTTTCCGGATTTTGCAATGCGTTCACTGACATAGTCATAGAAAGCAAGGTAGTCAGAAAGAGTTCGATAGCGTAGCGATTCCAAGTTTATGTGGATAATATTGCTGTCAGCTACTCCGTTATCAGACAGATATTGGTGGAACAAGTCTAGTAGAGACGATTTTCCGCATCTGCGAATACCTGTAACAATTTTGACTAAATCAACATCTTTATGTTGAATAAGCTGTTTCAAATATTCAGGACGATTTATAAGTTCAGTCATGGAGCACCTCCTGCTAATTTTTCTATATACTCAGAAATATAGAGAAAAGTAAATAGTTTCAGACTTATAAGTCGAAAACTTTATGAAATGTAATATTTTTCGACATTAAATGACTGAAACTATCGGAGCGATTACTGTTTGCTATCTGTATATCCAAAAACAACCATACAAGAGCTAGTGTAATTCATTACTCAAGTATGGTCGTTTTTTTATATATTACTGCATCTGCCGATTCCTGCAAGCCATAATGTCGAGATAAAAGTTCGTGCAGGTTACATTCATATAAGGGATAAATAACAGCAACGAAAGTCCGCAGGTAAAGAAACTAAGAAAATACAGTGGGAAAAAGCTTAACTGCAGTAACAGATAGCGGATGCAGTTTCCCTTCATGATTTCAAAGCTTTTCATAAACAGTTCTTTTACGGTCAGATTCGGAAAATCCAACATCAGAAAGAACATGGGGGAGATTGGCAATGTAATCAGTAAATTGACAATATGACCAAGCAGTGTAATCAGTAAAATACGATATATGGTTTCGTAATCCGTAGGTACCGGTGTCGATAAATAGGCAAGGTCGGATGGCAACAGACAGATTGTCGATAGTAAGGCAAAAACTACCTGTATTTTGATTGCTTTGTCAGGATTATTCTTGAAGCCATAGAACAAGTCTGTAATCCGGCAAGGCATACGGCAGGCTGTCCGGAGAAAAATAAGGCAGGCACCCACCTGAAGAACGCCGGATAATAACTGAATCAAAAAGGTAACAATAAAATAGAAAATAGTACTTATGGTATCCGTTCCCGGAAAGAGACTTGTCCCAAAAAAAGATGCAATAAGCAGAATCAGCTCCTGCAACAGCATGGCACCGATTAAGACGGAAAATTTGCCTTCCATCTGATACTGGGCAAGAGTTTTCAGCTCTTTGAAAGATTTATAGTTTGGCATAGACATCCCTGCTTTCTGAATAATTATCATCAGTGTATCACTTTTGCGAGGATAAGACAATTATTTCTTGAATGGCAGTCAGAGATTTGGTAAACTAGTGCAGTGAATATTATGTATCTGATACATTGACGTCGTATGCTTAGTATTCACTGCACTACTGTTCACATAACTAGAAAAGAGGATATGAAAATGGATATCATACTGAAACTGAAGGAAGAGCTCAATGTAGAGAAATGGCAGGTAGAAGCTGCCGTAAAATTAATAGATGAAGGCAATACCATTCCGTTCATCTCCAGATACCGTAAGGAGGTAACCGGTTCTTTAAATGACGAGGTTTTAAGAAATCTTCATGAGAGACTGACCTATCTTCGTAATCTGGAAGAGAAGAAGGAACAGGTATTAAACAGTATCGAAGAGCAGGGACAGCTGACCGACGAATTAAGAGCTAAGATTGTAGCTGCAGAGACTATGGTTGTGGTAGAGGATTTATACCGCCCATACAGACCAAAGAGAAAAACACGAGCAAGCGTAGCGAAGGAAAAAGGGCTGGACGGACTGGCTCAGATTATTCTTGCACAGGAGACCACAAAGTCTCTTTTGGAAGAGGCAGAAGGCTATGTCAGCGAGGAAAAGGAAGTAAAGAACGTAAAGGAAGCCTTACAGGGTGCTATGGATATTATTGCAGAAATGATTTCCGACAATGCCGATTACAGAGCATACATCCGTGAAGCCACCTTCGAGGAAGGCAAGCTCATCAGTCAGGCAAAGGATGAGAAGGCAGAAAGCGTATACGAGATGTACTACGCTTATGAGGAGCCTGTAAGCAAGGTTGCCGGACACAGAGTACTTGCGATTAACCGTGGTGAAAATGAGAAGATTCTTACCGTGAAGATTGAAGCACCGGAAGAAAGAATCATACGTTTCCTTGAGAAAAAAGTTATAACCAATGACAATGAGAATACAACACCTGCACTGCAGACAACCATTCAGGACAGCTATCAGCGTTTGATTGCACCTGCGATTGAAAGAGAAATCAGAAATGAATTGACCGAAAAGGCAGAGGACGGAGCGATTTCCGTATTTGGCAAGAACTTAGAGCAGCTTTTGATGCAGCCGCCAATTGCCGGTAAGGTAGTTTTAGGCTGGGACCCTGCATTCAGAACGGGCTGTAAGCTTGCAGTTGTAGATGAAACAGGTAAGGTGCTCGATACCAAGGTAATCTACCCGACTGCTCCGCAGAACAAGGTAGAAGAGGCAAAGGCAGAGCTCAAGAAGCTGATTAAAAAGTATAACATCAGCCTGATTTCCGTAGGTAACGGTACAGCCTCAAGAGAATCCGAACAGGTAATCGTAGAGCTGATTAAGGAGCTGGATACTCCTGTTCAGTATGTTATAGTAAATGAGGCAGGAGCTTCTGTTTACTCAGCAAGTAAGCTTGCAACAGAAGAATTCCCGAACTTTGATGTAGGACAGAGAAGTGCGGCGTCCATCGCAAGAAGATTACAGGATCCGCTTGCCGAACTTGTAAAAATTGATCCAAAGTCCATCGGCGTTGGTCAGTATCAGCATGACATGAACCAGAAGAAGCTTGGCGAAGCCTTAAACGGTGTTGTAGAAGACTCCGTAAATAAGGTTGGCGTAGACTTAAATACAGCATCTGCTTCCCTGCTGGAATATATTTCCGGTATCAGCAAGGTAATTGCAAAGAATATCGTGGATTACCGAGAGACAAACGGTCGTTTTACAAATCGTAAGCAACTGTTAAAGGTGGCAAAGCTTGGACCGAAGGCATATGAACAGTGTGCCGGATTTATGAGAATCTTAGACGGAGATAATCCTTTAGATGCAACAAGTGTACATCCGGAATCCTATGCCGCAGCAGAAAAGCTGTTAGAGAAGCTCAACCTTACCATGGATGATTTAAAGGAGCTTCAAAAGAAGGCAGCAGCACAGAAGGGCAAGCCGGCGCAGAAGACCAAGCCTGCAAAGCAGGATAATAAAAAGAATAAAATCGTTATCCGCAATACCAATACCGCAATGGGTAAGGCTCTGGCAGCAGCCATGGGCGGCATGGAATTACAGCAGGAGAGTACAGCTGCCGCAACAGCAACCGTAGAGAAGGAAGCTGTAATCACAGGCGGTCTTGAGAAGAAGGTTAAGGACAAGAAAAAGCTTGCAGAAGAGCTTGGCATCGGCGAAATTACACTGACCGATATCTTAAAAGAGCTTGAGAAGCCTGCCCGCGACCCTCGTGAGGACATGCCTGCGCCGATTTTAAGAAGTGACGTCTTAGATATGAAGGACTTAAAACCGGGCATGATTTTAAAGGGAACCGTAAGAAATGTTATCGACTTTGGCGTATTCGTAGATATCGGTGTACATCAGGACGGACTTGTTCACATCTCACAGATTACCGAGAAGTTCATCAAGCATCCGCTGGAAGCAGTCAGCGTTGGCGATATCGTTGATGTAAAGGTTATGGACGTGGATTTGGCAAAAAAGAGAATTTCCCTTACCATGAGATTGGATAAGAAAAATTAATAGAGTTTCTTCAAAAGAGGCAATCGTATATCAATGGTTGCCTCTTTTTTGCAAAACCTGTGAGCTAAATAAGCCGTATAAAATATGATTCCTTCATTTTTTGTGTTAATATTGTTATTCGGGGGAAAATGACATATACTAATAATAGAGATATGAGAGGATGAGTGAAAATGATTTATTTAAAAAGAAAATAGATATATTTCTGCAAGAGTGGAAAACAAAAGAAGATAGAAAACCACTGATTATAAAAGGACCGTGTCAGGTAGGAAAAACAGAATCCGTAAGAAGATTCGGTGAAGAACACTATGAGAGTG
>CAYLWP010000120.1:0-8170 GCA_964387365.1 uncultured Roseburia sp.
ATATTAATACTTTAAAATAAGAACATTCTCACGCAATTCTCACTTCAACAAAAATTGCGTCAGTATGAGTATAGCACAGTTTATCTGTCTCGCAAAGCAAAATTTTTATTTTTTCCCGAATTTTACGTGAAAATGTAAATTTATGTAAATCTCTTTTATTTTCTATATTCTCCAGTATTCAAGCACCTTTTTCAGGCTCCAGCTCCAGTCGATTTCCGCTATGTCGGACGTTGTAACCACTTTCATGGTTTTCCATATTTCCTCCCCTATCATATAGTGCAGGGTTCCGACGACCTGCCCTTTTTTGACGGGGGCTTTCAGTCTGTCCTGCTTTTCGAAATTCACGGTTATCTTTTCATTCGGATTAAGCAGAATACTTTCTTTTCCCCCATCCGCTATGTCCTCTGCAGTAACGGAAATATATGCTTCCCCGCCGATTCTTTCCGTCTGTGCATGCTCAACCGGTAGCGGTTCATACACCTCCTTGGGAATCTTGGCTTCCCGAAAACTGTGCAGGGTATAATATTCCAGGCCGTACTCCATCAGCTGCCTGGTATCGCTCCATTTATATGTCTTGTGATTTGGCCAGCCGCACGCAAGCAGTGCCACCGTATACACACGTTCGTCACACCTTAATGCACCCACATAGCAGTATCCCGCCTTGCCGGTAAAGCCTGTTTTTCCGGAAAGCGCCCCTTCCATCATACTCAGAAAAGCATTATGGTTCGTACAGCCAAAGCTTCTTTTTCCGCTTATATCCGTAAAGGAATAGGACGGTGTTCTCGTTATCTCGAGGAACTGCTCCCTGCTTGGTGACTCTTGAATACAATATGCCATAACCCTCGCCAGATCCTTGGCCGTTGTCATATGCGTTTTTGTTTCCTTTTCTCCCTGTGCATTCGTATATTCTGCGGTTGCATCCAGTCCGTTAGGAGTGATATACCATGTATTTTCACAGCCTATCTCCTTTGCCTTTTTGTTCATCAGCACAGAAAATTCCTCCACGCTTCCGCCAACATGCTCTGCAATGGCAACCGCGGAATCATTATGCGATTCCAGCATCAGGGAATAGAGCAAATCCTTTAGCCTGTACTGCTCTCCCTCCCGGATGTTAAGCTGCACATCCGGCATGGACGCCGCATACGAAGAAACCGTAACCGTATCCTCCGGATTTGCCAGCTCCAACGTCAGAATCAACGTCATAATTTTCGTAGTACTTGCCATAGGAAGCTGTTCCTCTGCATTTTTTGCATACAACACACGCCCCGATACGGCATCCATCAAAACCGCCCCTTTTGCATACAGCTTTAATGCGGGCAGCTCCATTGTCTGTACGCCTGTGCTTGTCACCGGCACTGCCTCCTCTGCGGTCAGCTTCTGTGTTTGTTCCTGTCCTCCCATGACCTGTTTTTTCGCGGTAAAGCATAGCATCAAAACAATACAAATGAATAAAACTGCTTTTTTCATATTTCGTCCCTAATAAAAGCTTTACAGCAATATATGCAAAAACAGCCTGGAAAATTAATCCGGACTGTCTGTCGTCAAGCTATTCATTTATATCATTTTCAGAAGCAGCGCTGCCGCAAACAGAATCATAAGCAATACAATATTATAAATCGTAAACTGCCTAAAATACTGCTGCTTTTTCTCCGGATAAGCCTTGCAATAAAAGCGGTAAGAAATCAGACTCGCCATGGATGCAATCAATGTACCAAGGCCTCCGATATTTACACCATACAATAATTCCTTAAAATCGCCTGTAAAACCGGATAAGAGCATTGCTGCAGGCACATTACTGATTACCTGGCTTGCAAGAATACCAATCAACAGCTCATTGCCGCTTATGATATTCAAAATCCACTCATTGATTGCATCAATCTGCTTCATATTTCCTATAAATATAAAAAATCCGGCAAACGTAATCAGCAGAGAATAATCAGCCTCCGCAAAGAGCCCTCTGTTCACAAGCAAGACAACAAGCACAACAACGGCGCCTACAATCCAATATGAATACAGATGAAATACATTGCCCATGCATACCAGAAAAAGTAAAACGTAAATCCAGAATTCCTTTTTCTTCGTAACCGGCTCCTGCTGTTCCTGAGCTATTTCCATGCTGATACTTTGATTCTTCTGCATAAGGATGCACGCCAGAATCAGCGCAAAGGCCACTGCGGTGACCGGAAGCATATGTAAGATAAACTCCATAACCGTCATTCCGCCTGCCGAAAAAAGGAGCAGATTCTGCGGATTGCCAATCGGCGTCAGCATGCTTCCCAGATTGGCAGCTATTGTTTCTATTACAATCACCGGTATCAGTCTGTCTTCGCAGGCTATCATTACAAAAACTGAAATTGTAAACGGCACAAAGGTAATCAGTGCCACATCATTTGTTATCAGCATACTACTGAAAAAGCAAAGACAGGTCAGGCAAATGGTCAGCCCTCGCAGACTCTTCACATTACTGCAGAGCTTTTCACCCAGCAGTTTAAATACGCCCAGGCTTTTTATGCCTGCAACCACCAGCATCAGTGCAAACAAAAGCACCAGTACCCGATAATCAATATAAGAAAAGTATGCGGGCTGCGGTTTTACAAAGAAAGCCGAAACCACAGCAAGCAACAGCGCAATGGTAAGCACCGCATCCTTTTTAAAAAAATCTATCACCTTTTTCATTTTCCAAGCAAGCCTCTGCGCTCTTCATTTCTGTATGCGTATAACTCAATAATATTCTGAACTCGTCTTCCGATGATGCGCGGTTCAAAGGGCTTAATCACCATATCCGCCACCTTGTATTCAAACGCCTTCACACTTGTCTCCTCAGAAGAATCATCCGTTACAACCACAACAGGAATCTGCTCCAGCATATCGTTATTCTTCATATGCTCCAGTACTCCGAAGCCATCCATGCCCGGCATGATAATATCCAGCAGTACAACTGCCAGCTCATCTCTTTCCTTTTCCAGAAGGTCGATTGCTTCCTGACCTCCTGCTGCCTCTATAATCTCGTAACGGTCACGAAAGATGCCGCCCAGCATGTATCGGTTCATTCCTTTGTCGTCTACTACCAGTATCTTTTGCTTTACCTTCAAAACTAAAACCCCACTCTAACTTATAACAGCTTCGCAATTACCGTACAGGTCTCCATAATCTCGGCAAATGCCTCTGCTGCTCCCTCCAAACTTCCCTGTCTGAGTATCTCAACAAGAATACTTATCCTGCTATGTATATAATCCAGTCCCAGATTGCCTGCCATACCCTTCAGACCGTGCGCATACTCAAATGCCTCCTTGGCATTCTGTGCTTCTATACTTTCCTGTAACGCTTCAAAATCCGGGTCCTCAAAGAATTCCTTCAGGAAGCTTCGGTATGCTTCCTTGTTACCCTTCATTCTCTCTAATGCCTTGTCCACATTTACACCCTGTTCCTTCAGAAGCGTCCACAAGGAATCCTCCTGCGGCTCACCCGCTTTTCCGCCGAAGCCGAATAAAAGAATTTCATTCTGCTTCTCCAGCATTTTTTTCGCAGTTTCCAGGTCTGTTTCCCTATTGGTTCTTACCATATAGGCAAAGCCCCAAAAGGCAGATATCAGCGTCAGCGTAATTGCCTGACTGTTGCCAAGCGGTATCTCATTATCCTGAATCGCCAGTTTAATATAGTTCTCTACTCTTTTAAAAAACGGATTATCCTTCTGTGAAATACTGCCACAGTACTTCATCTGCATATTGACCGATTCGATATCCATTTCGAAAACACGTTCCAATGCATTTTTCGTAATCCTGTTTAAATTCTCCAACGTACCGTCTTCAATGACATAGCTTTCATCCATAATCATTAGGAACGGCTTCGCATTCAAAACAGCAATCGCCCTTGTCAGCGCATCCTTATCCGCAAATCTGACATAAATTGCAGAATTAGAACAACCGCTCTCCTTAGCTACACGACGTATCGTCAGATTTTCGTAACCCTCTCTCTCAATAATAGCAATCGCCGCATCTAAAATCTTACGGCCAATGCTGTCCTCCATCAACGTCTGCTTATTATCAATTCCCTCATTTTCGTACATCATAACAAAACCCCTAACAAAATATTGTTCTGCTTCATCAAGAACAATGTTCTTTTGAATTATGTCACCAAATAAGGCATTTGTCAATCAAACAAAAAGAAAATATTTAAATTTTGTATTTTGTCTCTGTTAAAGCTTCAATATAAGCAGTTAGGCAAGAACAATGTTTCAGACAATTCTATATATCAAGCTTTAACTGTACTTCTTCCTCTGCCTGATGTTTGAAATCTTCCAATTGTTCCGGATTCACTGTCGGCAAATCACCAATTGACTTTACACCAAAGGTTCTTAAAAACTCCTCCGTTGTTCCGAATAACAGTGGTCTTCCCGGTGCATCCAGTCTGCCGAGCTCCTGTATCAGATTAAATTCAAGCAAACGGTTCACCGCATGGTCACAGCTTACTCCACGAATCTTTTCCACCTCAAGTCTGGTTACCGGCTGCTTATAGGCAATGATGGACAAAGTTTCCAACAGGGTATCCGACAGCACATATTTTCTCGGTGCCTTGGCTACCTTAATCAGATACTCGTACAGCTCCGGCTTCGTACAAAGCTGATAGGAGCCGTCCAGCTCCACAATGGTAATCCCTCTGTCCTCTGCCTTATATCTCTCATTTATATCCGCAATGATTTCTTTTATTTCTTTATTCTCCAGTTCAAGCACATGAGCCAGCTTGGACAATTCCACCGAATCACCCATAGCAAACAAAACGGCCTCAATGACTGCCTCTGCCTTCTTCTTGTCCAACTCGTAATCCACCTTCCGTATTTTGTCGCTTACTTATCCGCCTATCCTTATGCCGCAAGGCTTGATGTAATCATAATATCCGAAAACGCACTTTCCTGCTCAATCGAAATCAGCCCCTGCTTCATCATTTCCAGAATAGCAAGAAAGGTTACGATAACCTCCATCCTGCTTCCCTGCTTCTCCAACAGCCCCCGGAAGCTGAAATGCTTATGATTTCTTACATACTCTTCAATATAGCTCTGCTTCTCTTCCAGATTAATCTCGTCCTTCTCAATCTTGCCAAACTGGCTTCTGATTGGGTCGATTTTATCCTCCTGTCTTCGAATTACCGACTTAAAAATATCATGAAGCTTTGCCAGATTCATATCGCCAATCAATTCCTCGTAATCAATCGGATACCGGAAATCTTCAACCTCCTTGGGGAGCATCGGCTTCTTGTACCAGGTCTTTCCCGCATCTACCTGTCTGTCCCTCAGCTCAAAAGACATGTATTTGTACATCTTATACTCAAGCAGCTTCTGAACAAGCTCTGCTCTCGGATCTTCCTCTTCTCCCTCTTCGTTTACTTCCTTCGGAAGAAGCATACGGCACTTGATATCAAGAAGAGTTGCCGCCATAACCAGGAACTCACTCATGATGTTCATATCTTCCGTTTCCATCTGCTTAATATACGCCAGATACTGCTCCGTAATCATGACAATCGGAATATCATAAATATCTATTTTATTTTTCTCTATCAAATGAAGTAAAAGGTCCAAAGGACCTTCAAAAACTTCAAGCTTTACAGAAATTGCCATTCACACTCCACCTTACTCTTTCTACTCAAATCCCCTTTGTCCTGTTGTTTGAAAGGAAACTTTCTATGTCAACTTCAAACAGTTATATTTTACTAGCAAAAAACGCAAAAGGCAAGTTTCACTTTAACGTTACCACATACAGCTCCGCCGGATTAAAGAAACGAAACGGCAGCGTATGCGCCCCCATTCCGCGCCCTAACAGCATGGTTGCATTTTTCTCATAAAAAATACCACCGTCGTATTTCGGAAACAGCCTGTAAGAAGGCGCAATCACACCGCCAAGGAAAGGCAGACGCATAATCCCACCGTGAACATGCCCCGAAAGCACCAGATCTGCCCCCCACGCAGCATATTCTTCAAAATAATCCGGATTATGTGCAAGCAAAATATTGCAATACTGCTCCTGCACCGTTCCTATATGCTTTTCCAGATGACCTTTTTTCATTTCCCGCTTCTTAAATCTTGCAAAATATGCCCGTTCCAGTTCAAGTCCTGTCAGACATATTCCGTACTCCGGCAGGATACAGCTCTCATCCGCAAGAAGCTTCACATTCGGATGCGCCGTTTCCTTAACCAGTCTGTCATACTTGTCTCCGAAGCAGTCCGGATACAGTTTCATCTTTGTCTCATGATTTCCAAGGGAATAATAAACCTTATAATTTTTGCTGAGCGCCTTCACCAGCGCTACGCCCGGCTCAATCGGCTGCTTCACCTTAGAGGTTACCAAATCTCCCACAATCACTACAAAATCAGGATTGGCTTTTTTTACAGCCTCAATCACCTTCTCGTTATTTTTACCGTAAATCTTGTTGTGTAAATCGGAAATCATTACAAAACGGCAGCCTTTTTTCAGCTTCGGCAGTTCAAACCGCTCCTTTACAACAACAAAACGATTTCCGTCTATGATTCCCACCAGCATGAGTGCCGCAAAAACAACTGCCGCAATCACTAAGATTATCTTCCATAACATGCTTTTTCCTCCGTGTCATATTCCCGGTTTAAGCCACTAAAGCAGATACCACAAGGCAACACGTTGCAAATAATCAATAAAACGCGCCTTCTCCACATTTTCTGTTGCAACAATCGCAACACTTCCGATAGCTTTCCCCTGTAACTTATACTCTATTCTTCCAAGCTCATCTCCTACCTGAACAGGAGCCTGTATTTCTTCCTGATACACATAATTCTTTTCTACCTTCGAAAAGTCCGCACCTGTCACATCCAAATACAGGAATGTATCTGCGGACTTAACGCCAATCTGCGATTCCTTACCTCCCAAAACCGGTAAAGGCATAATCGCATCCTTATTCTCATCAGTAAAAAGTCTTGTTTTGGCAAATCCATACTCCAAAAGGCTCTGTGCCTCTAAAAAGCGCACCCTGAAATCAGGCGCTCCCATAATAACGGCAATCAGGTCAATCCCATCCCTGCACGCTGTCGCACTCAGACAGTACTTCGCAGCGCTGGTTGAACCGGTCTTCAAGCCGGTGGTCCAGGGATACTGCTTCAACAGCTTATTCGTGCTTGCAAGGGTAAAGGGTTTCGTTCCCTGTTTCGTTACATGGGTAATATCTTCCATCCATATCTTGGTATAATTGTAAACCTCCGGATGCTTCGTTATCAGCTCCTTCGACATCAGCGCGACATCTCTTGCCGTCGTATGATGCTGTTCGTCCGAAGTCAATCCGCAGCAGTCCAGAAAACGGGTATTTGTCATACCAAGCTCCGCCGCCTTCTCGTTCATCATCTGTACAAAGGCTGCCTCACTTCCTGCGATAAACTCTGCCATAGCCACCGAAGCATCATTACCGCTTGCAACCGTAATACACTTAATCATGGTATCTACAGTCTGTGTTTCCCCTTCTTCCAAAAACACCTGTGAACCACCCATAGACTTTGCATATGCACTTGTGGTAACCACATCCTCCGTCTTAATCTGTCCCTTTTCCAACGCCTCGAAAATCAGCAAAAGAGTCATAATCTTCGTAATACTCGCAGGACTTCTTACCTCATCCGGATTCTTTTCATAAACCACCGTACCGGTGGAAGCCTCCATCAGAATAACGGACGGCGAGCTAAGCTGCAGGTTACCCTCGTCAGCAAATACAAGCAAATTCCCCTGCAAAAACATTGCCGCACACAAGATAAGTGACACGCAAAGCTTTCCCTTCCCTATCATTCTTCGCCAAATCATAGTTTTTTCTCCGTTTTTGCTCTTATCTACAATCTATGAAGCAATAAACGGGATTATTCCCTTCCATGCGAATGATACTCTGTGCAGGCGCAACATTGCTTGCCCTGCTGTTGCTGCAAAAAAAGAAAACCTTGGCAAAACTACCAAGGTTCTCTATTTTCATTAATTATATTTACGCTTTCTAGCTGCTTCAGACTTTTTCTTACGTTTTACGCTTGGCTTCTCATAATGCTCTCTTTTACGGATTTCCTGTTGAATTCCGGCTTTAGCGCAACTTCTTTTGAATCTACGTAAAGCGCTATCTAAAGTCTCGTTTTCTTTAACGATTACATTTGACATGCTATCACACCTAACCTCCCTCCAGC
>CAYLWP010000121.1:0-8069 GCA_964387365.1 uncultured Roseburia sp.
CAAGATATCGGATTATCATGAAGGGATTAGAGCTTCATGAATAATTCGGGCTTATATAAATATCATAATAAAAAAATGCGTCTCCAAAAAGCTGCCTGATAGAAAGCTATCCTGATTTATGGGGAAAGGGGGCTTATACCCTTTTTTTGAGCGCTACAGGATAAAATGACGAAAAAAAGGAGCGTGAAAAAATGATTTCTCATTTTTTCACAGCCCCTTTTTTTAATGCTTTCTCCAGGCTGCCGGATGGAAAAGAAGCAGCATGGGAATGATTTCAAGTCTGCCGGCAAGCATATCAAACATCAGGATATACTTGGAAAAATCGGAAAATGCCGAGAAATTTCCGGTTGGTCCGACCATATCAAGACCGGGACCGATATTATTCAGAGTAGCGGCTACCGCGGTAAAGTTCGTTGTAAAGTCAAAACCATCCAGACTCAGCAGTAAAACAGATATTGCGTAGATTAAGATGTATGCCACCAGGTATACGTTGCAGGAACGAAGCGTGGCAGAATCAATCGCCTTGTCGTCTGTCTTAATAACGTAAATTTGTCTCGGATGAATCTGTTGCAGGAGTTCTTTCTTAACCTGTTTTACATACAGCGTAATACGCGATACCTTGATACCACCGCCGGTAGAGCCGGCACAGGCACCGATAAACATCATGCCAAGCATAATCATACGGGAAAACTGTGGCCAGAGATTATAGTCCGTAGTTGCAAAACCGGTTGTTGTTATGACAGAAGCGACCTGAAAGGCGGCCTGCTGCAAACTCTGTAAAAAGGCTGAGCCGCTTGATGCCATATTAACGGAAATTAACTTGGAAAAATCGGAAAATGCCGAGAAATTTCCGGTTGGTCCGACCATATCAAGACCGGGACCGATATTATTCAGAGTAGCGGCTACCGCGGTAAAGTTCGTTGTAAAGTCAAAACCATCCAGACTCAGCAGTAAAACAGATATTGCGTAGATTAAGATGTATGCCACCAGGTATACGTTGCAGGAACGAAGCGTGGCAGAATCAATCGCCTTGTCGTCTGTCTTAATAACGTAAATTTGTCTCGGATGAATCTGTTGCAGGAGTTCTTTCTTAACCTGTTTTACATACAGCGTAATACGCGATACCTTGATACCACCGCCGGTAGAGCCGGCACAGGCACCGATAAACATCATGCCAAGCATAATCATACGGGAAAACTGTGGCCAGAGATTATAGTCCGTAGTTGCAAAACCGGTTGTTGTTATGACAGAAGCGACCTGAAAGGCGGCCTGCTGCAAACTCTGTAAAAAGGCTGAGCCGCTTGATGCCATATTAACGGAAATTAACAGTACGGCACCGGCATAAAGGAAGAAATACCAGCGGACCTCTTCCAAACCAAACGCACTTTTGAACTTACGAATCAGGATATAGTAGTAAAACGTAAAGTTTACACCGGATAAAAACATGAAAACGGTAATTACATTTTGTAAGTAGGCAGAATAACCGGCGATACTGTCATTTTTTATACCAAAGCCACCTGTTCCCGTTGTTCCGAAGGCATGGCAGAGCGAGTCGAATAAAGGCATCCCGCCAAGCAACAGAAGAACAATCTGGATAATCGTTAAGGCAAAATAGATAGCATATAGCAAAAAGGCAGTATGCTGCATTCTGGGTACCAGCTTTCCAACAGTCGGTCCCGGGCTTTCCGCTTTCATCAGGTTCATGGTTGAGCCGCCTGACATCGGGAGAACTGCGAGAATAAAAACAAGTACCCCCATACCACCAATCCAGTGACTGAAGCTTCTCCAGAAGAGATTGCAGAGAGAGAGTGCTTCTACATTGGTAAGGATACTGGAGCCTGTTGTCGTAAAGCCGGAAATAATTTCAAATAAGGCATCCGTGTAACTGGGAATGTCTCTACTGAAATAAAAGGGGAGAGCGCCCAGAATACTTATGATAATCCAGCTTAAAGATACGGCTATAAAGCCCTCTCTTGCATAAAATGTGCGGTTTTTCGGCTTTGGTATGCGAAAGAGCAGACCAAGAAGCATGCAGATGCCGGCAATGGTAAGGTAGATAAAGGCATGCTCTGATTCACCATAGATAAAACCGACGAGGCATGCAGGAAGCATTAATATGCCCTCTACCACGCAAACAAGCCCTAAGATAGAACTAATCATACGATAATTCATAAGTCACCTCTTTATTTCATCGGATTCTTCATGATATCGGAGATATCACGGAGTCCCTTATGTGTTGTTACAACGATAACGGTGTCATTTACCTGAATCATATCACGACCGGATGGCGTGATAATCTGATTGCCGCGAACAATACAGCAGACCAGCAGGTCCTTTTTTAACTGCAATTCGAGGAGTGGAACGTTGGTAACGGCACTTTCTGTTTCAACGTGGAATTCCAACGCTTCCACCTGATTGTCCATCAGGCGGTAAAGGGCTTCTACGTTGCTGTCAAGTGAGCTGCTACGGCTTCGTGCGTATTGCAGGATATACTCCGCCGTTATATCCTTTGGAGAGATAATACTTCCAACAGGAAGGTCGTCAATGATTTCACTGAGCGACAGGCGGTTCATCTTCGTAATCTTTTTACACTTTGGCGATACCTTATTTGCATAGAGCGAGAGAAAAACATTTTCCTCGTCCAGATTAGTCAGCGCCACAAAGGCATCGGTATTGGCAAGACCTTCCTCAAGCATGATGTCATGATTGCCTGCATCAGCATGGATAATGGTAGCGTCCGGCAGGACAATGCTTAAGGCTTCACAGCGCTCCTTGTTCTTTTCAATGATTTTTACATGAATACCTGTCTGCTGTAAAAGCGTAGAAAGGTAATAGGCAATCGTTCCGCCGCCGGCAATGATGACATTTTTAATTGCCTTATAGGAGGAAAGCTTGGTTGCCTCATAAAAGGCAGTGATTTTTTCACGCGGGAGAATAACGGAGATGGTATCGCCCGCCTGCAGAACCGTGTCACCGTTTGGAATAATTACCTTATGGTCATGCACCAGAATACAAATCAAAATATTACGTCCGAATCTTCTTGAAAATTCCAGAACCTTCATATTATGAAGAGATGAATTCTCAGAGATGGCGATTCTGAGCAGCTCCACTCTTCCCTTTGCAAAGGTATCAAGCTCCATGGCATCAGGAACCTGAATGAGCTGCGAGATTTCCTTGGCAGCAGCAAATTCAGGATTAATCGCCATAGTGATGCCAAGACATTGCTTCAAATATGTGATTTCCTTGAAATATTCCGGGTTACGGACACGGGCAATGGTCTGGCATTTGCTTGATTTTTTGGCAATCAGACAGCTTAAGAGATTAATCTCATCATCACCGGTTACGGCAATGAAGAGGTCTGCTTCCTCGATACCTGCCTCCTGCATGGTTAAAAAGCTCGTTGAATTGCCGACGATTCCCTGAATATCAAAGGCAGCCAGAGCAGGCTGTAATCGTTCGGCGGAAGAATCTATCAGTGTAATGTTGTGATTTTCGTCATTTAACTGTTGGGCAAGTGTATAACCAACCTTCCCACAGCCGGCGATAATAATATTCATATGAAATCCTCCTTTGGATTGAGAATGGTTACCATAACTCTGTAAAAATTATAGCACAATTGTATGATATATGCAAAACCTGTCGAAAATTGACGAATACGCCGCATCGGGAAATGCGAAGTGTTTTTGGGATTGGTTTTCAATGTTAAAAAAGGTTATTTTTTAGGATATATTCATAATTAATGGTGGAAAAAAGAGGAGAACGTGATAATATTAGGTTGAGTGTATCAGGCAGTGAAGCGTATGTCTTTATAAACTAACGGGGAGAAGAAAATGAAGAAAAGACATGTATTATTTTTGACAGGTTTACTGTCTGTATTCTGCATGGCGGGATGTTCCGGCAAGGAGGCAGAACAGGCAGTTTTTACAGAAGAGAAAGAACCGGTGGCAGAAACGGTAACGACGGAGCCGGTTTTCAGTACAGAAGAGGCGGACAGTACGGAAACAACCGCAAGCCTTGTTATGGTTGGTGATGTTCTCTTGCATAATAAGGTGTTTGAGAGCGGACTCCTGGAGGACGGAAGCTACAATTATGACCATATGTTTTCGCAGGTGAAGGAGGACATAGAGGCGGCGGATATTGCGCTGGTGAATCAGGAGGTTATCTTAGGAGGACGAGAGCTTGGATTATCCGGATATCCGGCCTTTAACGGAGCCTTTGAGGTAGGAGACAGTCTGGTTAATGCGGGATTCGATGTGATTTTACACGCAACCAATCATGCGTTGGACAAGGGAAAAAAGGGACTCCTTAACTGCATCGGATTCTGGGAGGAACAGTACTCCGAGATTGCGGTGCTGGGAATACATGACACTCCCAAAGATGCAGAGCAGATTTATGTGCAGGAAGTAAACGGAATCTCGATTGCCATTTTAAACTACACATATGGAACAAACGGAATCCCTTTGCCGTCCGATATGCCCTATGCTGTTGAACTGTGGGATGAAGAGCAGATCAGACAGGATGTGGCAATGGCACGGGAAATGGCGGATTTTGTTGTTGTCTGCCCGCATTGGGGAACGGAATATGTGTTAGAGGAAACGGCAGACCAGCGCGCCAAGGCACAGTTTCTGGCTAACTTAGGCGTTGACCTTGTCATAGGCACGCATCCGCACGTGGTTGAGCCTGTGAAATGGGTAACCGGTGAGTCCGGAAATGAAACCCTGGTGTACTATTCCATAGGGAATTTTATCAATGCGACAAGCGAATCGGGGGAAGGGAAAGCAGCCCGTATGCTGGGCGCCATGGCACAGGTAACCATTACCAAGGATTCGGAAAAGACCTATATCAGCGAGTATGATGTGGAGCCGCTGGTGACACACAATGTTTCGGGAAGTGGTCAGATTACCACTTATAAGCTGGAGGATTATACAGAAGAACTTGCAGCGCAGAATGAAATGAGGTATCAGGATGCTTCATTTTCGCTGTCGTACTGTAAGAACATTTTCAGCAACGTATTCGGAGAATTGTATTCAGAGGAAGAGGAAGGAACGACACAGCAATGATTATAGCCAGAGCAAACAGCGAAGAAGTGTCAGTTGCGAAAAAGGACAGGACACCGATACATACCATGGAAGGACTGGTAAGCTTCCCGATGGCAGAATCGGAAGAACTGATTGATATGGAAAGAAATCTTAAAACAGCAAAGCGTATCATCACACACATGGATAGTCAGGTCAATGAGCTTTTGGAATATACCAAAATAACAAAGGGACAGAAAAAGCCTAAAAAACAGGCATTCTTAAAGGAGGATTTACGCAAGCAGATAGAATTTTTGTTACAGCCCCTGTGTGAGGACAAGGCACTTACCTACAGGCTTGATTTTAGCGGGATGGAGGATTGCTCTTTTTACACGGATAAGGGCATGCTGGTGCAGATATTCTGGCAGCTGCTTGACAATGCCGCGCAGTATACGGACGAAGGCGGTAGGATTTCCTTCGAGGCTCGTACCTTGGAAAAAACAAAAAAAGAGATTACAAATTGTTTTATTATCAGTGACAATGGAATAGGTATTAGTGAGGAGTTTCAAAAATACCTTTTTCAGCCGTTTATGCGTGAACGTAACAGAATGTCGGATGCTGTAGAAGGTACAGGACTGGGGCTGTACATTGTCTGCCATATTGTGAAGATGATGAAGGGCGGGATACAGGTAGAATCGCAGAAGGATAAGGGAACAAAGGTAACGATTACGCTGACTTTCCCTATCTGTAACAGTGCACAGGGCGAAAAAAAAGGAAGCGCCGCAAACGTAGCGGCACTGAAAGGCAAAAGAGTCATTCTGTGTGAAGAGAGTCCGCAAAATGAAGCGCAGACCCGCAAGTGTCTGGAAAAGGCAGGTATGCTTGTAGAGGTGGCAAAGGACGGATATGAAGTCATCGAATTATTCAGGAACAGTACGCCGTATTATTATGATGCGATTCTGATTAATGTCAGGATGAAGGCACTGAACGGTCTGGAGGTAACAAACGGAATCAGATGTCTGGACAGAAACGATGCGTATCTGATACCGGTGATTGCGCTGATTGTGGGAACCTATGATGAAAATATGCCTAAGCCGCTTGCAGGCGGTATGGATGTCCAGATAAAAGAACCGCTGGAAATCAGAGAACTGGCGGACTCTTTGGTCGAATTTTGGAAAAAATACAAAGATTAAAAGAAAAATAGTGCAAATTATGTCAACATAGTGTATACTATTGCCTACAAGGCAAATCCTTGTAGAAAGATGAAAAGAGAGGGAGAAAAGAAATGGGATTAATTGGATTACTGGTAGTAGTGCTGGTTATTGTGTTGTTGTGCATGGGGTATGTAAAGGCTCCGCCTGATATGGCTTATATCATCTCAGGTGTCAGGAAGAAGTCAAAGATTGTTATTGGTAAGGCAAGTATTCGAATTCCTTTTTTCGAAAGACTTGATAAGCTGAATCTTCGACTGATTTCAATCGATGTTAAAACAAGCAATGCAGTTCCGACTGCTGACTACATTAACATCAATGTAGACGCGACAGTTAACGTTAAAATCAGCAACAATCCGGACACACTCAGACTTGCAGCTGAGAACTTCTTAAATAAGAACACAGAGTATATTGCAAGTGTGGCAAGAGAGGTTCTTGAAGGTAATGTCCGTGAAATCGTTGGTAAGATGAAGCTTGAGGAAATGGTTTCCGACCGTCAGAAGTTCGCAACTCTTGTAAAAGAGAATGCAGAACCGGATCTTGCGGCAATGGGACTTGATATCATCAGCTTCAACGTACAGAACTTTGTAGACGGTAACGAAGTTATCGAAAACCTTGGTATCGACAATATCGTTCGTATCAAGAAGTCAGCAGCAATTGCAAGAGCTGAGAGTGAAAGAGATATTAAGGTTGCTCAGGCTAATGCAGATAAGGAAGCAAATGATGCCTCCGTTGCAGCTGAGACAGAAATCGCTAAGAAGCAGAATGAACTGAATATTAAGAAGTCTGAATTACAGATGGAGGCAGATACCAAGAAGGCTATGGCGGATGCTGCATACGATATTCAGAAGGAAGAGCAGCGTAAGACTATTGAAATCGCAACTGCAAATGCGGATATTGCAAGACAGGAACGTGAGATTGAGTTAAAGCAGAAGGAAGTAGCTGTTACAGAACAGGCTCTCGAAGCTGAGATTAAGAAGAAGGCAGAAGCTGATAAGTATGCTGCACAGCAGAAGGCAGACGCTGAACTTTATCAGAGACAGAAGGAAGCGGAAGCAAAGCAGTTCGAGGCACAGCGTGAAGCTGAGGCTAAGAAGGCAGAGGCAGAGGCTGACCGTTTTGCGAAGGAGCAGGAGGCTGCCGGTATTCGTGCAGTCGGTGAAGCTGAGGCTTCCGCTATCCAGGCAAAGGGTCTTGCAGAGGCAGAGGCTATGGAGAAGAAGGCAGATGCTTATGCGAAGTATAACAATGCCGCTGTTGCAGAAATGATGATTAAGGTTCTTCCTGATATTGCAGGCAGAATTGCAGAGCCTCTTACCCAGATTGATAAGATTACCATTATCGGTGGTGGCGAAGGCAACAATGGTGTAGAGCAGATTGCAGGCAATGTTCCGGCAGTTATGGCTAAGCTGTTTGAGTCCATAAAGGAAACAACAGGTATTGACCTTGCAGAAATCGTTAAGGCTGATACCTACGATGCAAAGGTTAACAGAAACGTTACCTTAAATGGTCTTGATCAGGTAAATCTGGTTGTGAATAATACACCAACAGAAACTGAATAATCCGGTACATATGAACAGGGCTTCCGCATGAACGCGGAAGCCCTGTTTTGGCGAGCGGAAGTTAGGTGAATTCGGGGGCAATGGGGGAATGTTTTGACTTTGGGTTGATAGTCCAATACTGCGAAATTTGTCTCTCAGCTTTAAACGAACCTACTGTTTCAAAACCATTGGGTATAGGAGGTACTATTTAAGCCATCTATACCCAAAATCACGTCGCTAATTTGAAAAACTTGCTATTTTCAAGCTCAAATTGGGTATTGGAGGGGCTTTTTAAGACCTCT
>CAYLWP010000122.1:0-7987 GCA_964387365.1 uncultured Roseburia sp.
ATAAGGTCGAACATTCTTGAGAAAAAAGTGTAAACCAATATTGACAATATCAATTGAAAAAATGCGCAAAATGAGTAATGAGCAAAAGCAAATTCTTATTGATTTAGCAAATTGTATTATCAAGAGTCACGAAAAAAAAATAAATCGGCACACTTCAAGACTTTGCCGATTTATTTTAAATATCATTTTTTCTTTTCCAGTGGTACTATTTCCAGCGTATATCCAAGCGGAACAAGTACTTTTAACAGACTATTAATCTGCGGAAAATGTACTGCTGATTCCATTCTTGCAATAACAGGCTGTTTAACATCACTTAATTCTGCTAGCTGCTTCTGCGTCAGTCCATTTTCTTCCCGCACTTTTACCATCGTTCTTATTAATTCTTTCTCTAGCTCTATCACCTGTTCTTCTTCTTCTGTGAGGTGAAGTTCACTCCGTAATCCTTTCCATGTAACCGCCATATTAATCACCATACCTTTCCAAATAATCCTGCAAATATCTCTTTGCTTTTTCTATTTCTCGCTTTGGTGTTTTTTGTGTTTTCTTTACAAAATGATGTAAAATTACAAAGGTATCATTTTCCACATATGCATATAAAAATCTATTCTTTAATGGTCTTAGCTCCCAAATTTCTCCATTTAAATGCTTTGTGACCGGCTCCCCTATTCTGGTTCCATACTCTTCTAGCATGTCAAAATATGCAACTACTTTATTAAAATTAACTCTCTCTGTCTTACTCGTGGCAGATTTTATCCTTAGCCCTTGTATATAATCTGCAACCTCGCTTTGACCCTTTTTATCTTCATAAAATATAATTTGATACATATTATCTCCTTTAATTATAGCAAATATGTTATTTTTATCAATGATATTTTTGTTATAATTTGTAAAATATGTATCTATGTTATCATTACAATAATATTTTGTCAATAGATTACAGAAACGTTTGTTCGTTTTTTGTATTATTAAAGAATATGCTTTGCACATCCTCGCGGAGCGCTTTAACTTCATAGGGATTTCCCCTGAAGTTAAAAGAGCCCTGTATTTTCATACAAGGCTCATAGTGTTTCTTATAAATACTTCTTCAATGTCTCAACCTTATCAAGCTTCTCCCATGGAAGGTCAAGGTCGTTACGTCCAAAGTGTCCGTAAGCTGCTGTCTGCTTGTAGATTGGTCTTCTCAAGTCAAGCATCCTGATAATTCCTGCCGGACGAAGGTCGAAGTTCTCACGAACGATAGCTACTAACTTCTCACTGTCAAGCTTACCTGTTCCGAAGGTATCAATGTTGATAGAGGTCGGCTGTGCTACACCGATTGCGTAAGATAACTGAATCTCACACTTATCAGCAAGACCTGATGCCACGAGGTTCTTTGCAACATAACGTGCTGCATACGCCGCACTTCTGTCTACCTTTGTACAGTCCTTACCGGAGAAAGCTCCGCCGCCGTGACGGGCATATCCACCATAGGTGTCTACGATAATCTTACGTCCTGTAAGACCTGCATCACCGTGTGGTCCACCGATTACGAAACGTCCTGTCGGATTGATGAAGAACTTTGTATCCGCATCAATTAATTCAGCCGGAAGAATCACATCAAATACATGCTTCTTGATATCTGCATGAATCTGCTCCTGTGTTACATCAGGATCATGCTGTGTCGATAATACAACAGCCTCTAATCTTTTTGGCTTGCCGGCTTCATCATATTCTACGGAAACCTGTGTCTTACCGTCCGGTCTTAAATACTTCAAAGTACCGTCCTTACGTACCTTTGTTAACTGTAATGCAAGCTTATGAGCAAGTGAGATAGGATAAGGCATGTATTCCTCTGTTTCGTTGGTTGCATATCCGAACATCATACCCTGATCTCCGGCACCGATTGCTTCGATTTCCTCGTCGCTCATCTTGTTTTCTCTTGCTTCCAATGCCTTGTCAACACCCATAGCGATGTCGCTTGACTGCTCATCAATTGCGGTGAAAACAGCACAGGTATTGCCATCAAAACCATATTCAGACTTGTCATAGCCGATTTCCTTAACTGTATCACGTACAATCTTCGGGATATCAACGTAAGCCTTTGTGGTAATCTCACCTGTTACTAATACGAAGCCTGTGCATGCTGCTGTCTCGCAGGCAACACGGCTCATTGGATCCTGCGCCATTAAGGCGTCTAAAATCGCATCCGATACAGCATCACAGACTTTGTCCGGATGACCTTCTGTTACGGATTCTGAAGTAAATAATAATTTCTCCATGGTATTTTTCCTCCTACAAAAAAATCCGCTTATCTTAAATAAGCGGACGTGACTGGTTTCTACGATAATCAAATCCTCTTATTGTTCGAAATATACTAAAAGTATGACTCGCTCAGGTTGGCACCTTCCTCTGTCGGGGGTTGCCGTGGCTTCACAGGTCCTTTGTACCTCCACCACTCTGAATAAGAGTTTAAGCACAATATGGAATTGTCATATCTTGTATATTATATACAGATTTGTATGTGGTGTCAATAGGAATTTTATGGTTGAACTGTTACTCAAAACATCAAGCACCCTTCTGAAATATTTGTTATGATATAGTTACGGTACCGATATAAAAGAAATGGGGGCAGAATTATGAACAATATGGAGCTTTTAGCAAATGCACTTACCTATATTGAAAATCATCTGGATAAAGAAATCAAAACACAGGATGTTGCAGATGCATGCTTCTGTTCCAAATCAACCCTCGAGAAACTGTTTCGCTGCGTGAACAATACTTCTGTCAGAGATTATCTGATACGCAGACGTATGATGAAGGCTGCACGTATGATTATCGAAGAACCTCAGACCGTGCTTCTTGATATTGCTCTAAGCTATGGTTATAGCACCAACGAAGCTTTCACCCGCGCATTCAAACAGGTATGGAACTGTAACCCTTCCGATTTTAGGCATAACAGCCGCTTTTCGGAGCTGTTTCCAAGGATTGCTATGCCCTTGGAGAATGGAGATGATTATATGCAAAACAGAAAACATGTTGATATTAGTGAATTATATGATTTATTTGTAACCAGAAAAGAATGCTATTTTGTATGCTGTGATATCAAGCACCTTGTGCCAATTAACGATATTTTCCACAAAGCAGGGGATCTTGCCATCTTAGAATGCATGAACCGTATGCTTGCGGCATCCTCTGATACAGATGTTGTTTTTCGTATCGGTGGAGATGAATTTGCCCTGCTGACAGACAGTACCGATATTTCCTATGCTGAGCAGATTGCCGAAAAAATCAGAGAATGTAATGGGCAGACCTTCCGCTATGAAGAACAGGATATTCCTCTAAACCTTCATATTTCCATTACCCGCCTGGAAAGCTCCCATGTAAAATACAACGAGCTGTTCACCAGTCTGCACCTTGCAATAAAAGACAGCAAATAAAGCCCTCGCTGCCAGAACACAGGAGCCGGCTAAAATCGAAAATGAAACAGAAGATGAAGCTGTCTTATTCGTAAAAAATACCAAAAAAGCTATGAGCTTGCATTACTGCAACGCACATAGCTTTTATTTTACTTATCCTACTTTAAATTTGAACTTCTGCAAGTCCTTCTCTGACTCTACCTTATCAATCTGTGCCCCAAGTCCCTGAAGCTTAATATGAAAATCTTCATAGCCTCGTTCAATATACTTGATGTCCTCTACCGTGCTAAAGCCCTCTGCTGTCAGACAGGCAAGCACAAGTGCTGCTCCGGCACGTAAATCAGGTGCTGTCAGCTTCGCGCTGGTAAAATGGCTCACGCCTTCAATAATAGCAGTATTACCCTCTACCTTGATATTGGAACCCATCTTGGCAAGCTCATCTACATACTTGAAACGGTTATCAAAAATGCTTTCCGTTACAATGCTGGTTCCCTGTGCCAACGCAAGAGTAACAGAAATCTGTGGCTGCATATCCGTCGGGAAACCCGGATACGGCAGGGTCTTAACCTGTGTGCTCTCCAGCTTTTTAGACGCAACGACTCTGACTGCGTCATCGGACTCCTCCACCTGACATCCCATCTCAATCAGCTTAGCTGTTGTTGATTCCAAGTGCTTCGGAATAACATTTTTTACTGTAACATCGCCCTTCGTGATTGCTGCTGCAAACATAAAGGTTCCGGCTTCAATCTGATCCGGAATAATGGAATACTCGGTAGCATGAAGCTTCTCCACACCGGTAATTCTGATAACATCGGTACCGGCACCCTTGATATTCGCACCCATGGAATTCAGGAAGTTAGCCACATCAACGACATGCGGCTCCTTAGCTGCATTCTCAATGACAGTCTTTCCCTCTGCCAACGATGCCGCAAGCATAATATTAATGGTTGCTCCGACAGACACGGTATCAAGATAAATATGTGCGCCCGTAAGCTTCTGTGCATCTGCAATAATCAGACCGTGTTCAATCTTAACCTCAGCACCGAGGGCCTTAAAGCCCTTGATATGCAAGTCAATTTTTCTACTGCCGATATTACAGCCGCCCGGCAGTGCAACCTCTGCATGCTTGTATTTTCCCAATAAAGCTCCTAATAAATAATAAGAAGCTCTTATTTTTTTGATAAATTCATCTTCAATTGTAAATTCATTGATAAATTCCGCATGAATCTTCGCTGTATGTCTATCTGTTCTGTTTACTACTACTCCGATGCTCTCCATCGCATTCAACAAAACATTAATATCTCTTACGTCCGGTAAATTTTCTACAATAACCGTGTCATCAGTCATAATGGCTGCAGCTAAAACACCAAGTGCTGCATTCTTTGCACCGCCGATTTCAACCTCGCCGACTAACGGGTTTCCACCCTTAATTGCGTATTGTTCCATCGCACACCTCATACTAATCTATACTCTATTCATATAGTCCCTTTTCACAAGCTGATATACTCAAATAAAACTCTTTCTGACACAGTATACATCAAAAAATATTATTTGTAAACTAACTCAGGTATTTCAACGGATTTACCGCGCCTCCGTTGATTCTGATTTCAAAATGCAGATGCGGACCTGTACTTCGTCCGGTATTACCACTCAAAGCAATACGCTGCCCCTGCTCAACCGTCTGACCCACTGATACGAGAACCTTACTCAGATGCGCATATCTTGTTTCTCTTCCGTCAGAATGTCTGATATAAACGGCATAACCATATCCGCTTGCCCAGCCTGCCTTTGTAACCGTTCCTGTATTTGAAGCAACAACAGCGGTTCCGATCGGCACAGCCCAGTCAATTCCTTTATGATTGGTAGACGCTCCTGCGATAGGCGCACTTCTCGAACCGAAGTTAGAGCTTAATCTACCACCCGAAATCGGTCTGATATAGGTTGGCGGAATCTTTGTACCACGCTCAACAATCTTTGGAACAGCTTCTGCATAGATTTCTTCCTTTAAAATCTCTCTGCTCTGCTTCTGGTCATTTTTATATGTTGTAACTGCCACAACCTTACGTCTTCCGGCAGAAGGCTGCTGCAGCGTAACCTGCTGTGTTGTATACCAGTTATCATTCGGTACATACTGTATCTCTGCCTCATAGTCCTCTGTATAAACCTGCTCGTCCTTCCAGAGTATGGACAAATCCGGCTCCGGCACAGTAATAATGAGCTCCTGGTCAATCTGGAGTGTCGTATACTCGTCCTCTAAGGAATCATTGTTTGCAATCAAATCCTCCATTGGAATATTATTTTCCAGGGAAATCTCAGACAGCGTGTCTCCTTTTTTTACCTTATAAATAATCTGTGTTTCCTGCTCCTTGGTTACCAGATCCACTGCCTCTGCTACGGACTGTAACTCTTCCTCAAGCAGGTACGCTTCCACAATCTCAATCTTGTCCGCATAACCAATAGCAACCAGTCCAAGAGCATAATCCTCGAAGTCCATTTCTCCTTCCACAGCTTCATCCTTGAGCATATCATCCAAAGCTGTCTGAAGACCTGCACTGAAGCGCACATCCTCTTCGACTACAATATCTTCCTTACGCTGAACCTGTGTCGTAAGTACATTAACCTCTCTTGTATCATCCAGCACGAGATTAACCTCATAGATGCCCTTTTCATCATATGGAGCAAAGGCTTCCTCCAACAGCGCATGAACATCCTGATAAGATGCCAGATTTACCGATGTCTCATTAATCTTCACGGTATAAGAACGATGCAGCGTTTCTCTCACATTCCTCTGCATAATTCTGACCATATTCGCAATAACCTTCTCCGTACTGTCTACCTGACCCCAGAGAATCTCTTCCCCTTTGACCATTAATTCGGTTTCTGTAAAAATCAAATCATCGCTGGTTAATGCCAGCTGTCTGCGAGCCTCTGTCATACAGCTCGCAGCCAGTGCTTCATTTGCCAGCTTTCCTACTACAACGCCATTTAAACTAACTGTATAATAATTGTTCCCTGTTTTTTCAAAATCTACATAGGACGGAAGCAAAAAAGCACAAATTACCAGTGCCAGTATTGCACCTTTCGTCAGACTCAGACGAAATCTCCTATGAAAGTGATGTATCTTTTTCATTTATTTCTCCAGTTTCAATTAAGAAAATTGTACATAATGCATAGCCTTTACTATTTTATCAGCCTTTGTACTGATTGTAAAGCACGACTTGTTACGAATATATTACAGTGTTGCATCTTGCGTAAAAACATGGTTAAATATAATCAGAATATATGTTCGTGCAGGAGGTGAGTTATGGATTCTATTTTCTTTCATATTGATGTCAATTCCGCTTTTTTAAGCTGGACTGCCATTGATCAGAAAAAGCAGGCTGCGCAGGACGGCACTCTTGATTCCTATATTGACCTTCGTGAGATTCCTTCCATTATCGGCGGTGATTCCTCCAAGCGGCACGGTATCGTGCTTGCCAAGTCCATCCCTGCCAAAAAATATGGTATTTCTACTGCAGAGCCCATTGTTTCTGCCGTGAAGAAATGTCCGAATCTTACCATTGTACGCCCTGACCACTCCTCCTATGAGGAGCACAGCAGAAGGCTTATGGAGTATCTTTGCTCCTACTGCCCGGTGATTGAACAGGTAAGCATTGACGAATGTTATATGGACTATACGCCCATTCAGCATGAGTATTCTTCTCCCCTTGAAGCGGCCAATATCATAAAGGACGGTGTCAGAGATACCTTTGGCTTCACGGTCAATATCGGTATTAGCAATCGCAAGGTACTTTCCAAAATGGCCTCCGACTTCAAAAAGCCTGATTTGGTTCATACTCTTTTCGCGGAAGAAATCGAAGCAAAGATGTGGCCGCTTCCGATATCATCCCTGCTTATGTGCGGCCGGTCCAGTCAGGAAACCCTGACCAAGCTTGGTATCACCACTATCGGCGAGCTGGCGCGGTGTGACAAAAAGCTGCTGGTGTATCATTTGAAAAGTCACGGCGAGGTTCTCTGGGAATATGCAAACGGAATCGATCCTTCCGTTGTCTGTCCGACTCCTGCTCCGGCAAAGGGAATCGGCAATTCTACTACCATGGCAAGGGACGCTGTTACTCTCGAAGAGATGACTCCCGTCATTTTAAGCCTCTCCGAATCCGTGTCCCGACGTCTCAGAGCCATAGGCTCTCTTGCCGGAACCATCACTGTTGAGATAAAGTATGCCAACTTTCACTCCTGTTCCCATCAAATGGCTCTGTCTGCTCCGGACAACACGACAAGCGCCATCTATCAGACTGCGGTAGAACTGCTAAAGGACTTGTGGAACGGAGCTCCGGTAAGACTTTTAGGGGTTCGTGCCACAAAGCTTAAGGAAGAATCGGCTCCCGTTCAGCTTGACCTCTTTTCTTATCAGACTCCCCATCCGGTCAGGGAACGCGACAAAAAGCTGGATCAGGCCATCGACTCCATCAGGCAAAAATACGGCGACCGGGCCATCGTGCGCGGTTCTCTTCTGCAACCATCAGAAAAACGCAATAGTCGCCACCACCCCTAAAAGGGGTGGCTCGACTCGCTGGGTATAACCCCTTGAC
>CAYLWP010000123.1:0-7886 GCA_964387365.1 uncultured Roseburia sp.
GATTAAGAAAACCCAATAAAATCAAGGGTTTTTGGCATTTAACAAATGCCTAAAGGTACATATTTAAGGAGGAAAAAAATATGGATTATTTATTGGAAGGCGTAAGAGCGCTGTGTGATTTCAGCGGTGGCGGCTGGAAAGCGCTGGTTATGTTTGCGGTTGGTATTGTTTTAATCTGGTTAGCGATTGCAAAAGAGTACGAACCTTCATTATTACTTCCAATGGGATTTGGTGCAATCCTTGTAAACCTGCCTTTATCCGGTGTAATCAACCAGACGGTAGGCGGAATTGAAGCACATGGTATTATTGAATGGTTATTTGAGGTGGGTATTGAGGCATCTGAGGCTATGCCGATTCTGTTATTTATCGGTATCGGTGCCATGATTGATTTTGGTCCGTTGCTTTCTATGCCATCTATGTTTTTATTCGGAGCAGCTGCACAGTTCGGTATTTTCGCAGCTATCCTGTTAGCAGCATTCTTAGGATTTAACCTGCAGGATGCAGCATCTATCGGTATTATCGGTGCCGCTGACGGTCCTACAGCTATCCTGGTTTCCCAGGTATTAAAGAGCCAGTACATTGGTCCGATTGCCGTTGCTGCTTACTCTTACATGGCACTCGTTCCGATTGTACAGCCTATGGCAATCAAGCTTGTTACAACCAAGAAGGAAAGATGTATTCATATGGAATACAAGCCTGAGTCTGTTTCTAAGCAGATGCGTATCATCTTCCCTATCGCGGTAACTATGATCGTTGGTCTTATTGCTCCTCAGTCTGTTGCACTTGTTGGTTTCTTAATGTTTGGTAACTTACTCCGTGAGTGTGGCGTTTTAGGTACTATGTCCGATACAGCACAGAACCAGCTTGCTAATCTGATTACCTTATTACTTGGTATTACCATTTCCTTCAGTATGAAGGCAGAAGACTTCGTAAGATTAGAGACTTTAATGATTATGGTAATCGGTTTATTCGCATTCGTAATGGATACCATTGGTGGTGTTCTTTTTGTGAAATTCATCAACCTGTTCAAAAAGAAGAAGATCAATCCTATGATTGGTGGTTGCGGTATTTCTGCATTCCCAATGTCTTCACGTGTTGTACAGAAACTTGCATTACAGGAAGATCCTTCTAACATCCTTATCATGCATGCAGCCGGCTCTAACGTATCCGGTCAGATTGCATCCGTAGTAGCAGGTGGTCTTGTAATCAGTCTTGTATCTCAGTTCTTATAAGTTGAAGCTGGGAAGAAAGGAAGTTAAGTATGAATACAGTTGTTATGCAGGCACTTGAAATCATGTGGAAAGGTATGCTTGGAATCTTCGTTGCTCTTGTTATCATCATGGCCTTTGTATGGATTATGGCTAAGGTTGGAAGCAAAAAGCCTGAAGACAAAACAGAAGAATAATCTTTTCTGATTGATAAGTTTAATCGTGCGCCGGTGACGCACATGAAAAGAGGTCAATTTATGATTATGCATCATTTTGACCTCTTTTTTTATGCTAAATCATAAATGATTTTAACAGCTCCTCCAATTCCTTTCCTTCCTCCTCTGAAAATACGCTTTCTTCCTGATAAGACGGACTCTTGACCATATTCCTTTCCTGCTCAACCTCCCATTGAAGCTTTTCCTTTTCTCCGATACCATGCTCCAGCCGTTCCGCAATATGGTTTTCCAGATAATCTGTCAGATTGGTTTTCAGCATCTGTCTTCTTCCCTGCATGTCCACAATGGAAGAAATACTAAGAAACAGATAAATACCAAACAGGCTCACAATATAAAACGGCAGTAGATCCACAAATCTTTCGCCTTCTACAATGCCCTTACATACACCAAAGCCCGCAACAAATACCCCTGCCATCATAATCTGTCCGGACAGATGCTTGATAAAGTTCATACTCATCCCCATAAAGCGGATTCGATTGATATACTTATCCACAAAAATAGGGATATTAGGCACACCACCGTTTAGCTTATAACAATAAATAAATCGTTCCTTACACTGCCTCAACAGCTTGTTGTCCGCTCCGGCCATCGTATCTGTTGCCTGAATCATTTTCTGATAGGCAATTCCGATTGTAGCCTGATACAATACTCCAATCACCATAAGTACAATGGACACCGCCATGATTAACGATTGATTCATATTCTCCATATTCTCATTCCTCCCTGCACCCCTTCATTTCGTGCCCTGTTTTTGGACAAAGTATACTGAAAAATGGTTCGTACTACAAGTAGCACAAGCCCGGAATCGTTCGACAAATTCTATCATATCCGTTCCCATTATGACCTCATAGGATACCACTTCTCCAAATACCCCTTTTTATCCTATTATTTTTACCCTTTTCTAAGGTTTCTTTTTCTGCTATAATCCATATAATGTACATGTAAATAATTCCGGACTGCAAGTCCCGGTCCGGCATCACATAGGAGGAATCGTATGAAATACAAAACAAGTGGAACCTGTGCTACCTTGATTGATATTGAAACAAACGGTGATATCATTGAATCCGTTGCCTTTACCGGCGGCTGTAACGGAAACCTGCAGGGTATTTCCGCATTAGTGAAAGGCATGAAAATCGAAGATGCCGTAACAAGATTAAAGGGTATCAGATGTGGATTTAAGAACACATCCTGTCCTGATCAGCTTGCTCGTGCTCTTGAAGAGCTCAGTGCAGGAAAATAGGAGGCATTTCCATGAAACGCATCGTATTCACCGGTGGCGGAACAGCCGGTCATGTTACACCAAATATTGCTCTATTCCCCAGATTGAAGGAGCTTAACTATGACATTCACTATATCGGCTCCTACGAGGGAATTGAAAAAAAATTAATTGAAGATTATCGCATTCCTTATTACGGAATTTCTACAGGAAAGCTCAGACGCTACTTTGACCCGAAGAATTTCAGTGACCCCTTCCGTGTAATCAAGGGTTTTACAGAGGCAAAAAAAATATTAAAAACCCTTAAACCGGATATTGTATTCAGTAAAGGCGGCTTTGTCAGTGTTCCTGTTGTAAGGGCTGCTGCCGCATTAAAAATACCATGTATTATTCATGAATCCGATATGACACCCGGACTTGCCAACAGGCTATGTATTCCGGTTGCCACCAAGGTCTGCTGTAACTTCCCGGAAACCTTAAAGAATCTCCCGGAAGACAAGGCTGTACTTACCGGTTCTCCGATTCGTGAAGAATTATCCAAGGGTAATAAATATCATGCTATGGAACTATGCGGCTTTACCTCCGGAAAGCCGGTTATTCTTGTTATTGGCGGAAGCCTCGGTGCAGCCGGCGTGAATTCTCTTGTCCGTGATGCACTTCCAAGGCTTTTAGAGGATTTCCAGATTGCACATGTCTGCGGTAAGGATAAGGTTGATAACCTGTTATTGAATAAGCAGGGCTATAAACAGTTTGAGTATGTAAAGGAGGATTTAAAGGATCTCTTTGCTCTTGCCGATCTTGTTATTTCAAGAGCAGGTGCCAATGCCATCTGCGAGCTACTTGCTCTCAGAAAGCCGAACCTTCTCATTCCTCTTCCTGCTTCTGCCAGCCGCGGCGATCAGATTTTAAATGCAAAAAGTTTTGAAGCACAGGGATTTTCTCTGGTTGCAGATGAGGATGACCTGACCGCCTATACTTTGGTGGAAAAGGTACATGAGCTGTACTTTACAAGACAGTCCTACATTGATGCCATGCAGAACAGCAATCAACGCAATTCCATTGCTACGATTGTAGACTTAATTGAAAAAGAAGTGAAGAAATCATAAAAGAAGTTGCGAAAAAACACTCTGTACGAAAGCAGTCCCTAGCTAATAATCGAGATAGATATTTTTGATGTTCAAGATACCTATCTCTTTTTCATTTACTAAAAAGGTGCCTTTTAACGTATACATAAAGATACTGCTTTCGCACAGAGTGCTTTTATTCCACGTTTTGAAATGTATAAAATAAGAATTATGGTTCACGCAAATGAGCTGTTAATTCTCTTTTGTGATTATAGGACTTGGTTATATTCCAAGGTAATTTAACTAATCATATCGGTAATAAAAGCATTTATATAATTGCAACAAAGCATAGTAATATATATCTTCCTGTGTTTTTATCAAGCACTCCGAATCTCCTATACCTATATTTCTGAAGTCTGACTCATCATTAGTTTGAATCCCTTTATTATCAATATAATAACAGCTATCTATTATAAATTGGCAAATCCAAAACGTTACATCACTTTCCGAACAATCTCCCAAATTACATACATCCCATAATTCATCCATCGGAGGATTTATCGTTTGTTCGGATCTATTCTTCTTATACCCCAGATAATCAGCAATGTAACCTCTCAAATCTGTTTTCTTTATGCCTCCAATAGGCTTACCTAACGTTTCTGTTTTTTCTATTTTATCAAAAATATACAGTTCAAAATCATCTATTTCACAAGCAGAATATCTTTCATATGCCCTATGCAAATACTTAGCACCATCATACAAAAAATTCCTAGTTGTTAATTCCATTTCCGTAATTTTTTTCTCATATAAACTAACACATCTGTCAATCCAGTTTTTATCCGTAAAATCAAGCTCTGTGACACCCTTTAACTCAAGTATCCTTTTTTTTACGCTGTCTGAGCATATATTATAGTCAGTATATAAATTCCGTATGTTTTTATGGTGTGGATCTACAAAAAATGCGATTTGGCATAAAGGCAAAAGTTCCTTTTCTTCCTCATGTTCTATACAAAATTTCTGAGCAGCTAAATATACTTCTTCATCCTGAACTTTGGCGGGTTTTTTTGGGGATTTATCTGCAATCTTTTTGCTAATTTCTTCAAAATAATCCTTATTCAACCCTTTTACATCTTCTTGGCGATTATTATTGTCCGTAAATTTCATGACATATAGGAAAATTCCAGCTAAAAAACTAGTCAAATTCGTATCTTTCATTTCCAAATTATCTTTTGTCGTCCCAGAAACGAGTTCGACTACAGTTCCATCTTTTATATCCTCATCTTTCATCACGACATCACAAATTGCACTTCTTATTAGTTCATATTGGTTAGGATCCAAAAGTGGGATTACGTTATTTGAAAAATAATCAACAATTTCACAATATCTATCTGCTGTGATGTCTTGAGCCATTTCTCTAACTTCATTTGAAGGATTATTCACGCCACCAACAAGTTTTGAAATCCCGACATCATCAGTTTCATCAAATTCATCACTTAAACAATGCATAATATTTCCAACAAATTTTTTCTGTGTACAGCTCTTACACTTACACTGCTTCACTATCTTTAGATAAGTTCCCAAGCATAGTATACTCATATTGAACACCTCCCTTTGCATATTTACATTATAATTCTTTTCTCCAAAAATGTCTCAGGAAAGTCTCAGCCATGTTTTTAATTTTATTATAAGCTATTCTGTTCTTAGAATAAAACACATATAAAAAACAACTAAAAAAGGAGAATGATAAAATGGCAAGTGTTACTGGAAGACTAAAAGAGATTAAGCAACCAAGAGGAGGATATATAAAAACAGCAGACTTTGAAACTATAGTTATAAATGACAATAGTACTATCAATGAAGAGGAAAATGTCCACGCCTCTATTATTGGTTTGGCAGTAGATTATCTTACCAGATTAGTTATGGGAACAAATGTGAATGAAGCTTTCAAGATTTCTTTACTTGGTGCTACTGTCGCAGAAGAATACGGAATAAGAAATTCTTTAGCTACAGCAAAGAATTTACTAAAAGGAATTAAGGGAATTGATGACGCCTCTGTTGTCAATGCATGTAAAATTATTACTTTTGATGTTTGGTTCAGAAATCCAATAAGTGCTGCTTTAGCTAAAAGCTATAAAGAAACTAATCCAGATAAATCAACCGTTTATAATATTCAAACTATGGTTAAACGTAGCGTTATTTTCTTTAACCAGTACGGACCAATAGTAAAAGACGGTTTTTCCTTTGAACCTGTTAAACAAGATAAAAACGCCTATTTCAATATGATTCAGACAAGCAAAGGTTCTTATGGTGGTTATACGCCTACAGTCGAAAGCGGCGACGGAGATTTTTTAACGGCGGATACATTATGGGATTTTAAAGTTTCTAAATTAAAACCTACGAGCAATCATACTTTACAATTATTGATGTATTGGATTATGGGACAACATTCAGGACAGGAAATTTTCAATAAAATTACAAAGCTTGGAATATTTAATCCTCGCTTGAATACAATTTATTTACTTGATATGACAAAGGTTTCTAAAGATATTATCAAAACTGTAGAAAACGAAGTTATTTGCTATACTTAAAATTATGATATTCACATCAACATTATAAATTGGGAAGAGATGTAAAAGAAAATGTTTGGTGCACATATTTTCCTAATAACTCAAACTCAAAAAATACGGGACTGCAAAATATGAGAAATCATTTTCGTAGTCCCTTTTATTCATCCTTACTCTACAATCTGATTCTTAACTGCCTCGAGCTCATCCGCTGTCATTTCCGTTGCCTTCATCGTGATATGCTGATGATCATTCGCATAACGCGGAATCAGATGCATATGGAAGTGAAATACAGTCTGTCCTGCTACTTCATTATTGTTCTGAAGCAGATTAAAGCCGTCACAGCTAAGCTTCTCGGTCATTGTAGTTGCCATCTTCTTCGCCAGCTTCATAACCTTTCCTGCTGTTTCCTCAGGAATCTCATAAAGATTCTTATAGTGAGACTTCGGCAGAATTAAAGCATGTCCCTTCGTTGCCGGTGCCGTATCCAGAATGACACGAAACTCTTCATCCTCATACAGCGTTTTGGTAGGAATCTCTCCATTTGCTATTTTACAAAAGATACAATTATGATCCATCATTGCTTTGTCCTCGCTTTCTATCATTTATGGTGCATGCCGGACTCGGGTCCGTCATTGCTTATTGGAAGTTGTATAAAATATCCAGTGTTCTTAGTACCTTAAAGTCTCCCTTCATCTTCATGGAGCCTGCCATAAAGGCTCTCTGGAAGGTCATTCTTCCCTGCACAATTTCATTCATTACCTCGCTTGAAATCTGCATCTCTACATCGGCCTTGTCTACTGCTCCATAGAAACATTCCATCTCTGCATTAGTCACCTTAATCACTAAGGGCCTTGCAGCCTCCGGTATATGGAATCTGTAAACTGCGCAAAATCCCGGCTGCGGATGGAAATGAGACTTCAGATCATCGACAAACATATTGCTTTCTTCTATCTCATTTTCTCCCATTAAATCCTTGAACATACTTGCAAGCTCCTGGATATCCTCCTTCTGCTTCTGTACATAATCGTCATCGGAGGCAAGCTCGGAAAGCTGCTCTGCCTCCTGTGGAGTCAGGTTCAGACTTTGTGTGAAGGAAACCTTCTGCTTTACGGCCTGATTACTGCAAGGAAGTACTACTGCCTTCTGGCTGATTGAGCGATATAAATCCTCCGATCTTTTCTCAATCAGTCTTGCATACTGCTGATTCTGTTCAAATTCTGCAATATCTGCAACAAATCCGCAGATTCCCGTGCATAGGAGACCGCCTAAAATCTCCCATGCAACGTTCAGGTTCATCATACCTTCCCGCTCACCATACGCGGTAGACATAACAATCGGACACATATAAATCTTTGAAAGTCTCTCCTTGTCACCGTATAGCCAGCAGGCATCCAGAAACTGCTGCATCCAGCCGCCGATACCATACCATTCCACTGTTGTGGCCAGAATCACTCCGTCTGCATCCTTTAAGGTCTGCGGCAGTGACGTTATATTATTCTTAATCTCATATAAGTCATATCTTTCAACTGTTACATTCAGTTCACGAAAAACCTCCTGCATCTTATTCATAACATACAGCGTAGGATCCCCTATCA
>CAYLWP010000124.1:0-7874 GCA_964387365.1 uncultured Roseburia sp.
TATTCAGGTACAATACCTTTTTATCTGTCCCGGCAAGCACCTGCCCGAGTGCCAGCGCTGCCTTTGTCTGCTCAAATCTCCGCACAGGCGAATAAAAGGCATGGACACGTCCCTTTCTTCGTCCGGTAAAAACATTCGACTTACACTCCTCCGAATAACCCTCCAGCATATCCCTGATCAGGCGTTCCATCGACTGATACTTTTCAATATAAGGATAATCCGGCACTTCTTTCTCTCCGCTTTCCCGTAAGATACAAATATGCACTGCCTGCAGCTCCTGTATCCTTTCATCATAAAAATGTTCACTGACCAGACAAATGGAAAGCTTGTGTTTTGCACTATACTCCACAGCCTGTTCCAAACTGCCAAAGACCAGTACCTCAAAGTCAGTTAACCGTTTCAGCAGATAATTCTGCATCATCTGCCCATACCGCTTATCACGGTCACATATACCAAGCAGCTTTTTCATGAATAAAACCCTCCATATAACAGCAGTACACTGATAAGCACCGGAATCGACAGCCTGATCATACCTTTTTTATTCCCTTTATCGACCTCGTACTCGTCCAACACGCCGGTAACTACCGCCTTTTTGCAATATCTGCCAAGATAGCAAAGCCTCTCTCTGCCTTCACGATGTCGCACGATTTTAATAACTGCCCATATTCCGGCAAAAAGCATTGCCACCAGTAGACAGCGTACATACGTCATACCCTCCAAAAAGCTTCCAAGCATGATAAAGAGCTTGACATCACCAGCGCCCAGTCCGCCGGACAGATAAAATAAATAAAAAACAAGAAATATAGCAAATAGAAACACTACCGTTTTCGGCAGAGCCATCATTCCGTCCTCTCTTGCGGTAAGCAGCAGTCCCGCCGCCATTCCGATTCCTATCCACAGATTCGGAATCTTATAGTACAAGATATCCACAAAAGAGACTATCATTAATACACATATGAGAATCTTCATAAACTAACCTTTCTAAATATTCCTTCAATCACTGGAAAAATTACCGATTCGGTAAAGAATAATCACAAGATGTCTTTGTTGTTTCTGATTATAGCATGCCATTCCCATTTGTCTACTTGAAATGTAATAATTCGGTCGAAATGTAAAAATTCGGTAGTTTTTTCAATTTTTGTGATGGGAAAGCATAAAGAAAGACATTCATGCCTATACTTAAGATATCAGCGTTACACAAACTATATCTTTGGAACGGAAAGGCGATTCATGTCCTTATGAAAACATATTTTAGTCTGAAAAAGGTTACGAAACCGGAAAAAGAAGAAGTGCCTCTGACGGCACGCGAGCTTTTACTTGCCGATATAACAAAAACACAGCATGCCCTCGAAGTGGCATACTGTGGCTTTGACAATGTTACGGATCCTGACTTAATCGACTGCTATATCTATGAAGTGAACTCTGCCTTAAAGCGTTACCGCTTTTTGTTAGAGCAGGCAAAGCAGATGCAGCTTTTTATCGAAGAACCGGTTGAACCGGATACTACGATTATGCCAGGTAACCTCTCTTTACATCATAATTGAGGAAATCCTCATTGATATCTGACTTGGAATAAGTCAGACCTGCATAGACCGTCTGGATATTATCCATAAGCGGTTCTGAATCATCCTTCTGGCTTACCACATAATAAGCATCGTGCAGCTTGGTAAACAGCACCTTAACAACATCAAGGTTGTCTGTATTATAGCGGTAAATATTTTTTGCCAGTACTCTGTCAGCATAGCAATAGATTGCAAACAGATTCTTGGAAAGGGAATAATCAAAGTTTAGGCTTGTACGCATCTGACCAATGCATTCTCTTGCCAAACGGAGATTTTCCCTGAATTCTTCTCTCTGATTCTCCGCATAGGAATTTTGGGCATCCTCCAAATATACCAACAGCATTTCATATAAGATAACTACCAGCTGTGTTCTGTTTGCCTGAGTAATTCTTCTGGTAAAGTTTTGTTTCTTTTCATTAGTCATACTCTATCCATTCCTTTCTTATTGGAGCAGCTGTAAAACAGACTGTGGTCTTTCGTTTGCCTGCGCCAGCATCGCAGTAGAAGATTCTACTAATACCTGTACTGTAGAGTACTCTGTCATTTCCTCTGCCATATCAACGTCCATAATACGTGAATAAGAGGCTGTCATGTTCTCTTCTGTGGTATCAAGATTTGTAATGGTATGCTCAATACGGTTACAATATGCACCGATTTTGGAACGGATACTTGATAAATGATTGATGGCATTACCAATGGTATCAATTGCTGCCGTTGCCTTTTCCTCTGTTGTGATATCAAGGCCGTCAACACCAAGATACTCTGTCTGTAATGCAGGAATTTCAATCTGGATAATCTGTCCTTCATTTGCACCAACCTGAAGTCTCATTGGTCCCATGCCGGTAAGGTTCAGGTTAATGTTCTGTGTATTATCTGCGATATTACCGACTGTATACTCTGTTCTGGTGGTATCGGTATGGGTATGCAGATAATCACTTAACTGTGTCGGAACCACAATACCGTTTTCATCCTTATTCCCCTCCTGATACAGCTTAAAGGTATAATTTCCCACGTCAGTTGCATCCTTTACATTCGCATAGGTAATGGTAATATCACCTGTAGCTTCATCAACTGCACAATCGGTAACTGCAAACTCCTTATCAGGGTCAACATTTGCGAAGAATTCAGCAAAGTCTTCGGTCAGATGTCTTAATCCTTCCTGCGTAGAACCGGTATGGTATGATACCGATACAGGATTTGTTCCGGCTGCACCGGTTCCCATTGTCTCATCTTCTCCCCAATCCTTCAAAATATTCAACTCACTGATATTATACTTAATGGTACCTTCCTGATTGCTTACCGTAATGTTCTTATAAGAATCTGTTGTCAGATAGGTCGTTGTTGAAGTTGTTGTTACACCACTTCCGTCAATTGCCTTTCTGTCATTCAAGGAAAGCTTTACTTCGAAATCATTTTCTGCTTTTATAATAACATTTTCATCCTCTAAGATAACCTTACAGCCATCCGGAAATCCCTTCATTCCCTCGCCCGGAGTAACCTGATCCTCTGTTACAAGTGCGGCAAGAATATCATCTGCGCTGGCAGCTGCATAGCTGTCCTCATGAGTCACCTCACCCTGCGGACTCTTTTCAACATATGCCGCATGATCCTTAATGGTGTCCTCATAATGATAGTAGCTCAGCTCCTTAATGGAATAGGTTCCGCTTGAAACACCGTCACTATAAGACATAACCTTGATATTTTCCGTATTGGTATAACCCTTGTAAGCAAAGCTTCCGTCCAGAAGATTCTGCGCATTGAACTGTGTTGTTTCTGCAATTCTGTCAAGCTCCTGTACGAGCTGGTCGATTTCAAGCTGAATCTGCTCTCTGTCACTGTCGGCATTGGTTCCGTTTGCAGACTGAATCGCAAGCTCGTTCATTCTCTGGAGAATGTCATGCATCTCTGACATCGCACCATCTGCTGTATTTACAACGGAAATACCGTCATTCGCATTCTGATTTGCCTGTTCGAGACTCTTAATCTGTGCATTCATCTTTAACGAAATGGCAAGTCCGGCTGCATCGTCTGCCGCACTGTTAATCTTTAATCCACTCGAAAGTCTCTGAATGGAATTCGACAATCTTGTGTCGTTCACATTTAATGCGTTTTTAGCGATAATAGATGAAATGTTGTAATTAATTCTCATGTTTACCCTCTTTTCTGCTTTGTTCTAATCCAAGCTCTTTAATGCGGTTAAAAAGGCTTTGGCTGTCTGATACAGCTCTCTTGTCGAAAGCTTTTCACCATCCGCCGGAGTCTCTCTGTCCTGCCCAAACCGGTTTAAATCCAGATTGTTTGTCTGTGCGAGGCTTATCTGTACCTGCTTTGTTGTACCTGTTTCCTGCTGTGCCTTGGAAAACTCCTCTTCCAGTCCGGTCTTAATCTGCTCCATATCCGTCTGATTTGTTTTGTTTTCAAAGGCAACCATACCGGATATTCTTTTATCTGTTACATCAAATTCTGCCGCAACCTTGCCTAGTCTGTCGGTCTCAAAGGTAATGGCTACCTTACCTGTCTTTGCCTGATTGTGATAAACCTTAAGATTTACCGAGGTAAGCTCTCCCTTAATCTTTACGGGGAGTTCATAATTTTCTTCCTTTGCGAGATTTCCTGCAAGGGATAATCCCTTACAAAGAGCTCTTGCGGCCTTGATATCCAAGCGGTCCGTACCCTGCTCGTACATCATTTTGTCTACCGCCTTTGACGCTTCTGAAATCAGTTCACTGTAGGACTGCTTTGCCGATTTTTCATCGGTCAGCCCATCTATTGCCTCATCTGCCGCCTGCATCAATGACTCTCCCTCACTCTTTTCATACGAAACTTCATCCGTTTCAAAGACTGTGGTGCGGCTTCCTCCAAAAATCTGCTTAAACAGCTCTCCTCGCTGAGTAATCAGCATAGTCGCTGCCTGTATATTATCTACACTTACCGATTGGTCATAATCGATTAAGGATTGAATCACCGCATCCTCTACCGCTTCTACGCTTTGCATATCCTGACGGAATCCTTTGACTGCCTCCTGTTTTGCAGGCGCCTCATTTTCCGCTTCGGCATTTTTCAGATTCTGCGCAAACTGTTCTATCGTGGTATTCTCGGCCACCTGCATATTTTGCAGGGTTTCCACTGTAGTATGTTCTGCAAGTTCGTCCTTGATTTCGCCCGACAGTCTTACATAATACTTGGTATGCGAATCCTGTGATTCCTGACTCATTGGCTCTTTATCAGACGTATAACCTGCCTGAATCTGTGCATCAATGGTTGTATTTTTCTGTAAAAGCTCTTCTAAGCTTCCGTACTCGGCATCCATACGAATATCCATATTTTTGCTTTTTCCGGTTCTGACTGCGGAAAGCAGATTTTTGAAGTTCATCTCGGCTCCGCTTGCTACCAGACTTCCGATTACCGCACCGTCCGATTTTTCAATCTGGCGGAACATTCGATAAATTCCAATGTAGGCATTCCTCTCATCCTCTGAGATATTTCCTGCTCTGTCAAGCTTCTGCAGATATTTGGAAAACTTCTCTGTATCCTTGCTTAAATCCCTGTCCTGCTCATTTAAGTAGGAATCCAACTGTTCCATACTCATTTCAAGCGGATTAATCTGTTCACGAATCATCTGAAGCGTTGTTGCCGGCGTCATTCTACGCATGATACCGTTTACCTGACTGTCGGCTTCCTTGACCGCTTCGATATTATCTGCCGTGATTTCCATATTGTTATAACCGAGGATTCTGACTGCTCTTCTGTTGCTGTCATTCACCTCAAGCTTCATATCCTCTAAGATATCATCTACATTGCGGAATGCCTTCTGAATATTGTCTCCTAAATCTTTTCTCGGAGCTGTCATCAGGGCTTCATAGGTTTCTTCTGCTGCCTGATACTGCTTCTGCAATATCCTGCCTTCCTCGTGTAAAGCACCAAGTGTAAACGGCTCTTTGCTTGCCGCAAGCTTTCCGAGAACGGCTGCCGGCATTGCAGGAAGTGCCTTTGTGATAGAAATTGTTTCCTGAAAGATTCCTGCTCTGCTGTCATTTTCCACTGCACTCTCGCCTTGGAAAATCGCTGCCTTTAAGGAGCCTTCTGCTGCCTTTAAGGCATCTACCAGCTTGGAGAGCTCTGTAGTATCGATAGAAAAACCGCTTCGAATCAGCTTTCTGTTTGCTTCCTCCGTCATCATCAGACGAATCTCTTCCATCTGGCGTCTTGCCTCTAATTCACGAAGAGAAGTCTGCTCCTGCGGTACACTTGACACCTGCCCGCCACTTTCCAAGGCTTTCTGTGCCGCTGTCAGGTTTTTGAGATTGAGCGTCTGTCCTGACTCTACCACCTCATGGATTGCTTCATTCGAAATCTCCTGTACTGCATCCACATATGCCACTGCCTGCTCTGCAACAGATACCTCACCGCTAAGTAATGCCTTACCTGCGCTCTTACCGTTTCCCATTGCCGTGATGACCAGATCAAAGGCTTCTTCCTCCTGCATTGGCAGGGACAATCCCTTTAACTGTGATAACAGAGTCAGATTATCGCTTGTCAGTTCAATTCCCGATTCCACCAGCCATTTTGCATGCTCCATGGTCTCTGCATTATTTTCCAGACCTGACTGCTTAATCACAGCCTCTATCTGCCTCTGAATACTATTCCAGTGAATCGTATCCGCCTTCTTTGCGTAATAGCCTGCACCATTGCCTACCATATCGCTATAGTAGCCCTTGCCCTGCATTAACGCATTGGCACTGGAAAACTGTGCCTTATACAGATTCTCAATGGTAGGTGTCTTCCGGTTCTGAATCATATATTTCAGCATATCCTCCGTCAGTCCCGACAGGGATAATGCTTCCTCTACGGCCTTGGAAAGACCTTCGATATTTTCCTTTGTTACAGGAATATCAGCCTTCTGCAGCTTCGCCATCAGCTCGCTTGCATTTACGCTTGTTCCTGCTATTTCCTTTATTGTTGCTACATCAATATCATCGGTATAGCCTGCTATCTCTACTCCTGCCTTTGCCAGAGTGACCTTTATCTTATCAACCATGCTGACGTAGGTTTCTACGTCCGTGCTTCCGGGCTCAAAGCCATCTTCCTGTAGCTTTGCCATATCTTCCCCTGAAACAGAATTAGACATCACAATCATAAAGTCTTTCTGAGCCTGCACATTTGTATTCTGTGCTTCCTGCATAATTTCCTCAACGGTCACTCCTTGACCTTGGTATGCCTTGTCTTCCATAACTTTATCTGTAATGTCTAATGCGTATCCGCTTCCCCACACGTTCTGTGTTTCCACGGTTCTATATTCGGTTGTATTGATATTGCTGTCACTTCCCATGACACCGGAGGAGGAGTACTGTGAATCTAGTGTAATATTCATACAATTCTCCTTCCAGCTGCAATGCTGTGTCGTAATTATTCAGCACCTTCATAATTACGAGGCAAAAATCCATTTAAAATCGCTTTCAGCGATGGGATTTTTGCTTACTGAATCATTTTCTTACGGTCTCAGCAGTAAATGCTTCGACCTACCTGAACAGTTACGCTGTGTCTATATAAACAAAAATACATGCCAAGCAGAACATCTTGTTCTTCTTGACATGTATTATCTCGACATTTTTTTATGAAAACTTAAGAGTAAATACTGAATTTATTATGTTACTCTGTGTTTGATTACTCTTGTTGTACATTTCTGAAATACCAAATATATGGAATACCTTACGGATACTTATACACTCACCCTATCATCAATCAGAAAAAAAATCAGATATCTTTAGTGTAACGGATTTTCTTATTTTCTTCCAGTTTCCTATTTCTTTTAACAAATCATCAAAGGAATCATCCGCATTGTATAGAGTTGCGATTTTTTCATGTGAAACGGTACCTAATACCCATGTTTCACCATTAAAAAAATTGATATCATCCAGAGACATTCCCTGTATAATAAGAGTATTATTTTCTAATTTTTTGAGGAACAAATCATCTATATGGTTGAGTAATATTTTCTTCGTATCCTCATTAGCCTCATACAAATAGATTGTCTTTAACGGCAACTCGTCAATCGGTATACCAATCGCATAATACCCGTACCATGTCGGTGTAACAAATTGCTTAATTTTATATGGCTCTAATACTTTTTCTAATTCCACATTTGTATCTTCTAACCAACATATTTGTGTAAATGAAAAAGAATCCGATTTCTCAAAAATAAGATTGATAAATTTTTCAAATTTCTCTCCTGTGAACGATACAGACTTATCTAGTTCCCAATTTATTCCCATAGGACAATATTCATACATGTAAATTTCCTCGTTTCATAGT
>CAYLWP010000125.1:0-7708 GCA_964387365.1 uncultured Roseburia sp.
CCATAACGGTTGCACAGTCTGTTACATCCTTTGTCAAAGGTCCAATCTGGTCAAGTGAAGAGCCGTAGGCAATCAAACCATAACGTGATACCGTACCGTAGGTTGGCTTGAGTCCGACTACTCCGCAGAAGGATGCCGGCTGTCTGATGGAACCGCCTGTATCGGAACCTAAGGCAAAGAAACACTCGTCCGCTGCAACTGCTGCTGCGGAACCACCGGAAGAACCGCCCGGAACATGTTCTGTATTCCATGGATTTCTGGTTACTCCATAGGCTGAGGTTTCTGTTGTAGAACCCATGGCAAACTCATCCATATTGGTCTTTCCAATCATAACAGCTCCTGCCTTTTCCAGATTCAGAACTGCCTCTGCAGAAAAGGTTGGAATAAAATTGCCAAGGATTTTAGAAGAGCATGTGGTAAGCACACCCTCTTTACACATATTGTCCTTGATTGCAACGGGAACACCTGCAAGCGGTCCTGTTAATTCTCCGGCTTCAATCTTTTTCTGTACCTCGGCTGCCTTCTGCAGTGCCGCCTCTTTATCTATCGTTACATAGGCATTGATTGTCTTTTCCGATTCTTCTATTTTATCTAATACAGCCTGCATGGCCTCTGTTGCAGTTGTCTTACCTGCCTTGATTGCCGCTGCAAGCTCCACTGCGGTATATGACAAAATATCCATATTGTCTATTCCTGTAACTATTCAGTGCCTTCCTAGTTACCTATTCCTTTCTTAAGATTTAATCAAACGTTTTTGGCACCATGAACATATCGTCCTTCTCACCCGGTGCATTCTTTAATGTTTTCTCACTTTCATCACCGTTTGTAACAACATCCTCACGGAACACATTCTGAACCTTGAATACATGTGACATAGGTTCAATACCTGTCGTATCCAGCTCATTTAATTTATCGATATAATCCAGCATGCTGCCCATATCCTTTTTTGCCTGCTCTTTTTCCTCTTCGGAAAGCTCAAGCTTTGCAAGAATACCAACATACTCAATTGTTTCATCACTGATATTATTCATCTTTCCTTTTCCTCTCCAGAGAATATTGCCCTGCAATATTCTCTTATGCAAAATCTTTTTGCATTCTAGTCCCTAACCTTAATATGAACCTCTCTAAGCTGCTGTTCGGTTACGTCGTTTGGTGCGCCACACATCAGATCCTGTGCGGAACCGCTCATCGGGAATGCGATAACCTCACGAATGTTTTCTTCGTTACGAAGCAGCATAAGCATTCTATCCACGCCCGGTGCCATTCCTGCATGTGGTGGTGCACCGAACTGGAATGCCTGATACAAAGCGCCGAACTTCGCCTTTAATGTTTCTTCGTCATAGCCTGCTATCTCAAATGCCTTTACCATGATTTCCATATCGTGGTTTCTGACAGCACCTGAGGAAAGCTCAACACCGTTACATACAATATCATACTGGTATGCAAGAATGTCTAACGGGTTCTTTGTCTGCAATGCTTCCAGACCGCCCTGTGGCATAGAGAACGGATTGTGTGTAAAGCCCATCTGCTTTGTTTCAGGATCAAGCTCATACATAGGGAAGTCATTTACATAGCAGAAACGGTATGCGTTCTTTTCACATAAATCCAGCTTGTTTCCTAACTCAATACGAAGCTGTCCTGCGTAGTAGTTTGCTCTTTCCTCCTTATCGGCAATGAAGAAAATGGTATCTCCCGGTACCAGACCTGCCTCTGTGGCAAGCACACTCTTTAACTCTTCCGGAATGAACTTATCGATTGGTCCCTTATAAGACATATCCTCAGCCACCTCTAAATAACCAAGTCCACCCATTCCCATTCCTGTTGCAAAGGCAAGAAGCTTTTCATGGAAGCCCTTGGACATATCTGCATGAACCTTGATTGCTCTTACGGTTCTTCCGATAAAGGGCTTGAAGGTACACTTCTGGAAGAAATCTGTTACATCTATAATTCTTAACGGGTTACGAAGGTCCGGTTTATCCGTACCGAACTCTAACATAGCCTGCTTGTAGCTGATAATCGGGTAAGGTGCCTGTGTTACGCTGAATCCTTCCGGTGCAAACTTTTCAAAGGTTGCGGAAAGTACTTCCTCACCTACACGGAATACATCCTCCTGTGTAGCAAAGCTCATCTCAAAGTCAAGCTGATAGAACTCTCCCGGCGAACGGTCTGCTCTGGCGTCCTCATCACGGAAACACGGAGCTATCTGGAAATATTTATCAAAACCAGATACCATTAACAGCTGCTTATACTGCTGTGGAGCCTGTGGTAATGCATAAAACTTGCCCTTATACTTTCTGGACGGAACAATATAATCTCTTGCTCCCTCCGGTGAAGATGCACACAGAATCGGTGTCTGAATCTCTAAAAATCCCCTCTCTGTCATCTTCTGTCTTAAAAAGCTGATTACCTGAGAACGGAAAATGATGTTGTCCTTTACCTTTGCATTTCTAAGGTCAAGATAACGATATTTCAATCTCACATCTTCTCTTGTCTCTTTGGAAGTCATAATCTCAAACGGAAGCTGATGATAAACCTTACCAAGAACGGTAACTGCTTTTGCATCTAACTCAATTGTACCGGTCGGAATCTTCGGGTTATAAGTTTCCTCATCTCTTTTTTCAATCAATCCTTCAATGGAAAGACACATTTCCTTGGTAATACCATCAAGCAGTGATGTGTCGCGTAACACTACCTGCAACACGCCATACATATCTCTTAAGTCGATAAAAGAAACACCGCCGTGGTCACGGATATTTTCTACCCAGCCTGCCACCTGTAATGTTTTGCCGATGTGCTGCTCACTAATTTCCTTGATTGTAACGTCTCTGTACATACTATTTATACCTCCTAGTAGATTGGCTCCCGGGACTTTCATTGCGATTGTGCAGACTCGCAAGTAAACTTGCTCGTTGTCGCGGCGTTCGCCGGATGGAAACGCATACGTTTCCATTCCGTTCCGAAAAAGCGCAAATTCGTACAAGTACGCTTTGCACTTTTCTGAACTCCTCGGAAATGTTCCATTTCCGCCCGGCTCACTTTAACACGCAAAAAGTCCCGGAATACTGTTATTGTATTCCGGGACGGATAATTAATTTTATATCCGCGGTACCACCCGCATTGATAAGCCGCCATCTCCAACAAGATGCCTGATACGCCTCATCCACTCTTAACATTTAACGCATGTTCACGTATTGCCCTAATAGACCAAATCGTTCAGACAATCTGCTCCGGAGTGTTCCCTTTATTATCTCCCACGTACAGCGCTCTCAGTCGGTGACGCTGTCTTCCTGTCGCTTTCCTTAACAAGAGTCTCCTTCATTGCATTTGAAGTTTTTCAACTTGAATTAAATGGTAGCACAAGAATCTGTCCATTTCAAGCATTATTTTCATTTTACAAAACAATGCGTTATACTGCACATTTTGTTTTTTTACATTGCTTTCCTTATTCACTTCTTGCAAGCTTCCTCACTAGTACAACGAATAATTAATAACTGATACAATAAATAAACATGTAGCTTCGAGTGTGCTGGTCAAAAAACGTAGGCGTAGCGAGCTACGCTGAGGATTTTTGACCAGTGCAATCGGAGTTACAGACCATTCAGTGTGTCAGTTACTTAATATTCGTTGTACTAGGTAGGCAAATGCATCCTTGTACTCGTCCTCCTGCGTATCGACAAGCTTAAGGAGCGAAGTCACATGTTCAAAGGAAGCCTCTCCCTTATACTTGCTATCTCTTAAAATTAATCCAAACTCCGCAACTGCTGCCGCAAAGTAAAAATCTTCGTTTGGTTCCTGCGTATAGGCATCTTCCCCTATCGGATATTCAAGTAACTTACTCTCATCCTCTTCGGGCTCCTTATAACGGATTTTCAAGGTCATCCATTCTCCGTTTTCCACGCCTGCTGTTTCCTTGGTATCCTGATATTTAAGCTCTACTTCCTCAATTTCCTGCTCGGAGTCTGCCGGAATCACCTCATACAATGCCGTAACGGTATGTCCCGCACCGATTTCGCCGGCATCCTTGGTATCGTCCGTAAATTCCTCCGCTGTCAGCGCACGGTTTTCATAACCGAGCAAACGATACCCCTTTACATAAGCCGGATTAAACTCTACCTGAAGCTTTACATCCTTGGCAACCGTTACAAGAGTCGCACCAAGCTCCTCCACCAGTACCTTCTTAGCCTCTCCAAAGAAGTCTATGTAGGAATAATTGCCATTACCGCAATCAGCCAAGGTTTCCATCTTGTTATCCTTGATATTACCTGTTCCAAAGCCTAATACGGATAAAAAGATTCCCGATTCCTTTTTCTCTGCAATCAGCTCTTCCAATTCACTTTCGCTGGTAACACCGACATTTAAATCACCGTCTGTTGCAAGAATCACTCTGTTATTCGCGCCTTCGATAAAATATTTCTCTGCCAGTTCGTATGCTGTTTCAATTCCTGCCGAACCGTTTGTGCTGCCACTGGCCTGAAGTGACTCCAGAGCGTCAACGATTTTCTTTTTCTCACTTCCGTCCACGCCACTTAAAACAACAGCATCACTTCCCGCATAAGTCACGATTGATACCCTGTCCTTCTCGCTTAGCTGCTCTGTTAATAATGCAAACGATTTCTGCAGCAGCGGCAGCTTATCCGGGTCACTCATCGAACCGGATACATCCAGTAAAAATACCAGATTGGAATCCGGTGCCTCTGAAAAATCAAGCGCTTCTGTCTTCAGCCCAATCTGTAACAGCTTTGCATTCTCATTCCACGGACAGTCTCCCATAACCGTAGTGACACCGAAGGGCTCATCCTGCTCCGGCAGCCGGTAATCATAGGAAAAATAGTTCAGCATTTCTTCTATTCTGACTGCACCTTCCGGAATATCCTCCAACAGATAGCCGTCCTCTATCATTCTTCGGATATTGCTGTAGGATGCCGTATCCACATCTGCCGAAAAAGTAGACAACGGATGATTGGCAACGGAAAGAAAGCCTTTTTCCTCCATCTTGTCATACTCCTCAGTATCCCAGTCAATCTCTCCTATCTCTACCTCCATCTCTTCCTCGGCAAAGCCGTCTGATGCACCGGCCACCTCGGCTACACTGTCAAAGGCCGGGCTACTTGCCATATTCGAGAAACTGTCTGTTGTCACAGCCATGTCTGCTTCTTTCACGGCGCCACAGCCTGCCAGCTGTACCGTCACCATTACGATTCCCAATAAAACCAATAATTTCTTTTTCATATCCTCTCTCCTCCTTGCGGTAATACATTTTGAAACGTGTTACATTGCTTTGATATAAAGGATACGAATAAAGCTTTTCCTTTTTATGGGTTTTTTTGAAATTTTTTTAATTTTTTTCTTCTGCTGCCTGTATCAGGTAATATGCCTCTTCTATTTCTATCAGCTGCAGCGTGTATTCCTGCTGTAATACCAGCTCCGCAATATGACTGCCGTCCTCTGCCAACAGTACGATTTCCGTTCCCTGCTGTGGCAACCCGTTTTCAGCCAACACCACCCTTGCCTGATACTCCGTTCCTTCCGAAGTCTCGCTCTTCTCAAGTACTTGTACGGTTATAGTCAGCACCTCGTTCTCTGCTTCGCTTACCTCTACAGCTCCCTCCACTGCTCCCACAGCATCCTCTGCTGCGCCGGCCGACACGGCTGCTCCGGAAGTGTTCATCATGATTTCCGCCGGTGCTTCACTATCGGCACTTACAGCACTGTCGGCACTCATAGCATGATCAAACATCGGACTCATGTCTGCTGAAGATTTACTGTTCATATTGTTAAAAAATGCCGGCAAACCTACTGCCACACAGATTCCTGCTGCCAGAATACCTCCGCCGATTGCATAGTTTCTTTTTCTTTCCTTTTTAGGAGATTTCTTCTCCTCGAGTCCGGCTTCAATTCTATCCCATAAGTCAGGTACATCATTTTGTATCTGTTCTCTATATTCCATTTCCATATTTTTACTCATATCCGCACCTCCTTAACTTCTTAATCGCACTTTGATACCGCCATGTGACTGTTCCAAACGGGATTCCCAATATGTCGGCAATCTCCTGAAAGGTTAACGCTCCGCATATCTTCAGGTGCACAATCTCCCTCTCTCCGGTCTTTAGCTGCAAAAGCGCCTGTTGCAGGGAAATGTCCTCAATAACCTGCTTCTCCGTACTTTCTTCGGCTGCCTCCTCGGCAAATTCCTCTGTCGGTATTTCTTTCTTTTTCTTACGAATCAAATCAATTGCCATATTTCGTGCAATCGAAGCAATCCATGCCTTGTGCCCCTTTTGAGCCTGAAAGCTGTCAGCGATTTTCCAAAGCTTAATAAAGAATTCACTCGTTACATCTTCGGCGTCTTCTTTATTCTGCACTACCTGAAAAACAATATGATAAATATACGCAAGATAGGCTTCGTATATCTCCCGCAATGCCGCTTTCTCGCCGGTTTTCATTCTTTCCATGCATTGAATAAACTGTTGTTCTTCCACGGCTGCTCCTTTCTGTAATGTACCTTCGAAAAAAGAGCCCGAAAAGGACTCTTTTCCCATCTATTTGGTTAATAAATTTACATTTTGGAAGGTTTCCATATAACGCTCAACGGTTTCCCAGATAATAACATCCGGCTGAAGCTCCTCTACCATATCCATGGTAAAGTCCGTCGCATAGATCCAGTGAACCTCCTTATAATAGCCCTTGGCGATCGTAGAAAGAAAGCCTGAGAAGGAATCACCAACCACAAAGCAGACCTCATCCCGATACTGCGCCTCGTCTGCCGATTCCGCCTCAAATACATACACTGTATCATTGCTGTAATCTGCCGTTACACCTGCAATCGTTGCAAGGTCTCCCGCAAAGGTTTCCGAATCAACACGGAACGATACGGAATCTGCCTCTGCATGTGTTCCGTAGGCTTCCTTAAAGATTTCCTGCATTCCGATAAAGGCACCTATCTGATTCCAATGGGTATCTGTTTCATAATAAATCTGATAATCTTCTTTTGCCTCTAACAATTGCTGCTTGGGATAGATATACTTCAAATCCGTATTCGCCCACATATACTCCGCAACCTGCTCAGATCTTGATACCTCATTGACTCTTGCAATTGTATCCGGCATATTTTCCTCGTACACAACCTCTTTATTCGGCAGCGCGGTAATAAAGAAATCGATACCTCTTTCTTCAAAATAATCACGCATCTGTGTCAGATTTGCTGCCATCGCTGCCAGCTCTTCCTCAGTGAAATGATTAATGCCCATATAATCCCAGATAGGGTGTCCATCTATTTCCGTCTTGTAAAACAGCCAGTCATTTTTTCCCAAGAGTACCTGTGTGGACTCAATATAAGTACCACCCGTCAGCAGCTTGGTCAGCTCTGTATTCAAAGCAATCAGCTTGGTTCTGGTAAACAGGCGGTTTGTAAACTCATTTAAGGTATTCTGCAATCCGGTAAACCATGGAAGCTCTGCCTCCGGCGCAGGCTGTGTTTCCTGTGTGGTACCTGCTCCATGTGCTCCGTCCTGCATCGTACCATTTGCATTCAATAATGCATCCTGCTGCTCCTGCGACACAACCGTATCTTCCTGTGGTAAAAATCCACGCACCAGCGTCACCGCCGGCAGAATAAGGATAAACGCCAGAAATGCAACAGCTATTAGATTATCTCGCTTTTTCATTGTCATTCATCCTTTCCTAGAAATTAAAATAAATAAACGGATTG
>CAYLWP010000126.1:0-7669 GCA_964387365.1 uncultured Roseburia sp.
CAGGGCAGGACAATCGAAAATGCCGAACGCTCCATTTAGGAAATACCAAATAAGCAGTACTGAAATGAGTGGCATGGTAGACGGCTGGTGCGGCACATCGCCCCCATTGAACCTGAATTTAATACAGGGCTGCACCCGTAGGTTGCAGCCCTGTATTTTCCTTTATTCCCATCCTACATAATCTGCTGTCTGCAACCGAATCTCTTCGTTATACTGTTTCACTGTTTGGGATGGTTCATAATCTTCATCATGAAATAAAAACTGATGTAACTGAATCGCATTTTCTTCCAGGTCATAAGGGACAATACAGCTGCCCTTCTTACCTACAAATGCATTTACACGTTCTTCCTTAAACGGAACGCCCGTGTTCTCTACAATAGAGTATTCCCCGGCAGTTGCCGCAAGCTCTAAGATATCAGTAATATCCAGCGAAGTAGCTACCTTCGGAAGCACTGCGTCAATCGCAACGGTAAGCTCTGCAAGTGACATCGTTTTAATCTTTTCCAAAAGACAGATTAATACATCTCTCTGTCTCTGTGTTCTCTTAAAATCATCTCCGGTCGTATATCGGATTCTGCAATACGCCGTTGCCTGCATACCATTCAGCAACTGCTCGCCGGCATGCTCTACCGGAGTATATTCCCTGCCAAGCTCCTCCGCCATGCAAAGCTGATAGGAATTCAGATAACCAACCTCTGACTCTGTCAGCGTAAGGGTAATACCTCCTACCGCATCAACCGCATCGATTAATCCCGAAAATCCGATTGTAACATAATCCGAGATATCAAGGTCAAAGTTCTGATTCAGCATTTCTACGGCTCTGTCCGGGCCACCGTAAGCATAGGCAACATTTGCCTTGTTATACTTATCCTCGCCAACATTCAAAAACGTATCCCGGTAAAGCGACACCAGCTTTACCTCATGCGTTTTCTCGTTAATGGAAGCAATAATCATTGTATCCGATCTGGTTCCCTTTAAAAGCACCTTATCCCGCGAATCCACTCCGAATAAAACAATATTACGGTAAGATTCCTTCTCTTCCGTCAAAGTCATTACCGTAATACTATCCTTATCTTCCTCCTGCAGGGCAGGAGCTTCCTGAAGCTTTGGCTCAACCGCAACGACTTCCTTCACTGTTTCGGTTACCTGTGCCATCTCCTCTGTCTGCTCCTGCCCTGCCTGAATATTCAATTCCTGCCTTTGTACATTGTCTGTTACCTTGGAAACAACAACCAGGATACATACTCCTATTACAAGTACGAATGCCTCCAGACAATATAGTACAATATTTATAATACGTTTTTTCTTATCATCCATGATAACACATCCTCTAGGCTACACTGACAAGGCAAAAACCTCCACGCTATGTCAGGCAATTACTCCCCCTTAGATGTGAGTTCGGTATGTTATTGTTACTTAGAAGCTTCCTTCTTAATCTTTGTTTTTAATACATACCAAAGTGCACCTGTGATACATACGGATGAGTATGCACCACATACAATACCAACCATTAACGGTAACGCAAACTCACGTACAGATGATACACCTAAAACGAATAAAGCTGCAACCATGATAAAGGTTGTTAATGAAGTAAAGATACTTCTTGAAAGAGTCTGGCTGATGCTCTTATTAACAACATCCTCTAAAGCATCCTTCTTGCTCATAGCTGCCAAATTCTCTCTGATTCTGTCAAAGATAACGATTGTCGCATTAATGGAGTATCCGACGATTGTCAGCATACATGCGATAAAAGTACCACCAACGGATACTCTTGCTGCCGCATAGAATGCAAGAACAACCAGTACGTCATGGATTAACGCTGATACTGCACTTGTTGCAAATCGGATATCCTTGAATCTGAACCAAATATATAATAGCATACAAACTGTCGCAATGGCAACTGCAATGATTGCATCTGTTCTCATTTCCGAACTAATGGTAGAACTGATGGTCTCCGCAGTAATCAAATCTGCATCAACAGCAAACTCAGCCACCAGATTGTCATTTAACTGCTGACGTTCTTCCATTTCAAGTGTTCTTGTCTTGAAGATTACCTGATTGGTTCCGGCTACCTTCTGAACCTGAACATTCGCATCACCTGTAATCTTTTCAAAAACAGGTACTACCTTGGAATCGATATCAGCAAGTGCCATATCTTCATTAAAGGTTACATTTGTGGAAGTACCACCAACGAAATCAAGGCTGTAATTCAACGCATTTCCTGTTGTTGCACTGTTTACGCCAAGGCAGACAAAGCCTGCGACAATAATTGCAAGGGATGCACCGAAGATTATCTTTCTCTTGCCAAGGAAATTAATCGTCTTATGGTTCTTGGTAACTCCGTAATACTTGATATCCTTTAATCCGATTGCGTATAATGCCTTTAAAATCAATCTTGTAACAACTAAAGCCGTAAACATGGACAGCACAATACCCAATGCAAGAGTCTGTGCAAAGCCCTTAACAGAACCTGTACCCTTGATTCCAAGCACCAATGCAGCAAGTAAGGTAGTAATATTACCGTCTACAATTGCTGACAGCGCTTTCTTAAAACCGATATCCATAGAGGATCTTACTGTCTTACCGGTTGCAAGCTCTTCTCTGATACGGGCAAAGATAATAACATTTGCATCAACCGCCATACCGATTGCAAGGATAACACCCGCAATACCCGGAAGGGTAAGAGTCAGCTCAAACATATTGATACAAAGTACGGTAAGAATCGTGTAAATAATCAATGCAATCACGGAAGCAAATCCCGGCAGATAATATACTGCAATCATAAATACAGCAATCAGCGCAAGACCGATAGCACCCGCATAAAGACTGGTTGTAATCGCCTCGGAACCAAGCTGTGCTCCTACAACATTGGAACGTAACTCCTCTAACTCAACCTTTAAACCACCGATACGAATCTGGCTTGCAAGTTTCTCTGCCTCTTCATAGTTTGCCATACCCGTAATCTGTGCCTGTCCATCGGAAATAACTGCCTGAACAGTCGGTACACTGATAAAGTCACCATCATAGTAAATACCGATTGTCTGTCCGATAAATTTACCTGTTGCCTCAGCAAAGGCTGCTGTACCTTCCTGGCTAAAGGTAAGTGCTACGATGAACTGATTGTTACCCATGAAGTCCTGTGCAGAACCGCCCTGTGCGGAAGAAACATCCGTACCATTTAATACAATGCTTCCCGGATCAGCCTGTAACTCTGCAATTGTCTTATTCAGAGTATATCCTGTATCTCCGCCGCCTGTGAAGGAATAGTTTGGATTACCCTGAGAGTCTATCGGTGCAATAAAGTATAACGCACCCGGACGTCCTAACTCTGCAAGAATTGCATCTGCATCAGATACACCCGGAATCTCAATATTGATTCGGTCAGAACCTTCACGATATACAATCGCCTCTGTGCTGTAGCCCTCAACTCGCTGTTGCAGCTTATTTACTGTATCGTTCATATCCTCATCGGAAGGCTCTTCCTCACCGACTACCTGATAAGTAATACTAACACCACCCGCAAGATCAAGTCCAAGCTTAATCTCAGATGCTGCGCCTGCCTTTTCTGTGCCAATACCCCAGATTGCAACGTAACCAAGTCCAACCATTACAAGCAAGGTTACAATCAGGGTCAAAATACCTCTACTCTTTTTCATTATTTATATCTCCTTTGTTTCTTCTGCGAGAGCCGCTTTTATCATGATTGCACATTCAACACGTTTTCTCTGTAACTCACACCCCAGATCATACGCATCATGGATACTTCCATGGAAATTGTAAGAGTTCGCTGCACATCCTCCGCTGCAGTAGAACTTCGCAAAACAATTTTTGCACTTTTCCTTTGAATATACATTACATGTCTTAAACTCTTCACGGATTGCAGTATTGACAATGCCGGTATCAACATTCCCCATCAGGAATTCCTCCTGGCCTACGAACTGATGACACGGGTAAAAATCTCCCCAAGGTGTCACTGCTAGATACTCCGTTCCCGATCCGCAACCGGATAAACGCTTATACACGCACGGTCCGCCCTGTAAATCAATCATATAATGGAAGAAATTTACGCCCTTTCCTTCCTTACGGCGTTTGATAAGCTCAACCGCAAGCTTATCATATTCCTCTAAAATCTTCGGAACATCTTCTTCCTTCAAAGCATAATCCTCTGTTTCCGGTGCCACTACCGGCTCAACGGAAATCTGCTTAAATCCTAAGTCTGCCAAGTGACATACGTCTGCTGCGAAATCAAGATTATGATGGGTAAAGGTACCTCTTACATAATAATTCATCTGATTTCTGCTCTCGGCAACCTTTTGAAACTTCGGAACAATACCGTCATAACTTCCCTGTCCGCCTCTGAAGGGTCTCATGAAGTCATGAACTTCCTTTCTTCCGTCAATACTAAGTACGATATTTGCCATCTCTTTATTGGCAAATTCAAGAATATCATCATTTAAAAGAACACCGTTTGTTGTTAAGGTAAAACGGAACTTCTTGTGATTCGGTTCCTCCAGACTTCTTCCGTATGCGACAAGATCCTTAACTACCTGCCAGTTCATTAACGGCTCTCCGCCAAAGAAGTCAACCTCTAAGTTCACACGGCTTCCCGAATTGGCAACCAGAAAGTCTAGCGCCTTCTTACCTACCTCGTAACTCATCAGAGCCCTTCTTCCGTGATATTCGCCTTCCTCGGCAAAGCAGTACTTACATGCAAGATTACAGTCATGTGCAATATGTAAGCACAAAGCCTTTACTACGGTCTGTCTGTTCTTGAAAGCGTCGATGCTCTTCTCATAAATATCCTCCGTAAACAGCATCTGCGCATCCTTCAGCTCATAAATCTCTTCGATTGCCTCGGTAAGTACCTCTCTGTCGAACCTTCCTGTTGCAGCCAGCTTCTCTGCCACATCCTCCCCGGAAGCCTCTTCCATATGATTCTCAACCATCAGGGCAATCACATCATAAACAACATCATCAACAACATGAACGGAACCGCTGTTCACATCAAGTACAATATTGAATCCGTTATTTTTATACTGGTGTATCAAAACTCCTCTTTCCTTTCAATCAATTCAAACAAGAAGCAGCGATTAAAATCGCTGCTTACTTTAATCCTATATTGCGCTAATATCTTATTTAACCTGTTCGCAACTCTGATTGCCAACAGTGCAGGATGTCTTGCAAGCTGACTGGCAGGATGTCTGGCATTCACCACAACCACCCTTTTTCATGGATTCCTTGTAATCTCTTGTGGTTAATGTTTTGATATGTTTCATAACAAAAGCCTCCTAACGTTATTTAAGTCCAATCGACCTATTTTCATACTTTATGTAGTATAGCATAGTTTTTTCGCCGGGAAAAGTACTTTTCTAATATTTTATGCACAAATAATACTTTTCTACCCAAGCATCCCGCCTAACATCCCGCTTCCGACACAAATAAACATCGTTGTGATGCAGGAATTGGTCAATGCCATAAAGTCCGGCTCCATTGCCAGCGATACCATACATATAATAAGGAAATAAGCCGCTCCTGCCAGCATCCCCCACAAAAAGCGCCTGCTTTTTGCACCCTTTGAAAAAAACAATCCCGCAAGCAGTGATGACAGCACATAAATCATAATAATGCCTATTTCCACCGCATTTTCTCCCAGTTGAACCTGATACAGCAGGGTCGCCAGAATAACCAACAGAACACCTGTCACCAAGTAAGCCGCCAGCAAACATTTCATCAAAGCAATGACTCTTTCATATTTTGCCATTTTAAAATCCTCCTCAAAAAATTTATCGTTTCTTTATTGTTTTCCATTTGTATCACTGATATAATTTATGCGTATAACAGTAATTTATAACTTGTTTATAAGGAGGAATTTAACTTTGGATACCACTGGTGTCATACAACTTTGTATTCTTGTCGTTCTAATTATGCTTTCGGCATTTTTCTCATCCGCCGAAACTGCACTGACCACTCTTAGTCTGGTCAAAATGCGTACTCTGGTAGAGGATAATCCTACCAAACGTGCTCTGACACTTCAAAAGGTACTTGATAAAAGAAATAAGTTAATCAGTGCCATTCTGATTGGTAACAATATCGTCAATATCAGTGCATCTTCGCTCACGACAACTTTAGTGATTCGTGTGTTTGGTAATGCGGCTGTCGGTATTGCGACCGGTATTCTTACCCTTCTCATTCTTCTTTTTGGAGAAATTGTTCCTAAGACCTGGGCATTATATAATAATGAGAAGCTTGCGCTTATGTATTCCCGCATTATCTATGTATTAATGCAGGTACTTACTCCTGTCATCTTTGTTGTTGACCTTTTTTCAGGCGCACTGCTTCGTCTTTTACGCATAGATCCTAACAAACGCGCTACCATGACCGAGTCCGAGCTGAAAACCTACGTTGATGTAAGCCATGAGGACGGTGTCATTGAGCAGGAGGAAAAGAAGCTTATTTACAACGTATTCGATTTCAGCGATTCCGTTGCGAAGGATATCATGATTCCGCGAATCGATATGACAACCATTGATGTTGAGGCTGCTTACAGCGATTTACTGAAGCTTTTTAAGGAGTCCATGTATACCAGAATCCCTGTTTACGAGGGTGAAAGCGATAACATCATCGGTATCGTCAACATAAAGGACTTTCTGCTTTTTTCCGATAAGGAAGCCTTTCGTATCCGCGACATCATGCGTGAAGCTTACTATACTTATGAATTCAAAAAAACCGCAGACTTATTATTGGAAATGCGCAATATCACCGCAAATGTTGCTCTTGTTCTGAATGAATACGGTGCAACCGTCGGAATGATTACTCTCGAAGACCTGCTGGAAGAAATTGTTGGTGAGATTCGTGACGAATATGACGAGGACGAGGAAGACCTCATCCAAAAGATTAGCGAAAATGAATATCTGGTCGATGCCAGCATGAAGCTCGATGACATCAATGATGCTTTGGAAACTTCCTTTGAGTCAGAAGACTTTGACTCTATCGGCGGCATCATGATTGAGTCACTTGACCGCTTCCCTACGGATGACGAACAGATTGTTACGGAGGACGGCATTATCCTGATTGCAAAGGAAGTAATCCAGAACCGTATCGAAAAGGTGCTTATTATCCTTCCGGAAAAGCAGGAGACCCAAGAGCCCGACGATGAAATAAAAGCTGCAGAGGCAGACACCGAAGCCTCCGAAATATAAAAGGCTGTGAAAAAGCGTGCTGCGCGAAAGCAGTTCCCTAGCTAATAATCGGGATAGATATCTTGGATTTGTTCAAGATACCTATCCCTTTTTATGTAATGAAAGGTGCCTTATACTTCATACAAAGATACTGAAACATTGCTTCGCAAACTTTTGCAAGTATATAAGATAGGTATCTTGAACAAGCCTAGGTACTGTTCGATTATTAGCGCGCCACGCCCGCAGCCACTGCTTTAGCGCAGCATGCTTTTATTCAAGGTTTTCATTTTAATCAACACCACCGTCTTAGCAGGTAGTTTATTTATATTTAGCATTCCATTTTTCGGAATATGAAAAACTCCATACTAAATACAGTGCTTTACCCAAAAATAAAAAGAACCGGCATAACAACCGATCCTTTCAAAATATTAAATTATAGGCGTTTGCGAAACGCCATAAGCCGCATAAATACGGCATATTTTTGTTCCTAA
>CAYLWP010000127.1:0-7613 GCA_964387365.1 uncultured Roseburia sp.
ACAATGCTGGATGCTCTCCAAAATCGAACACTAGTTCAGGGATTTCATCGTCGGAAACAGCAATACATCCCTGATAGCCTGTGAATCAGTCAACAGCATAACAAGTCTGTCGATACCGTATCCGATACCGCCTGTTGGTGGCATACCAACGCTAAGAGCATTTAAGAAGTCCTCGTCTGTGTGGTTTGCTTCTTCATCTCCTGCTTCAAAGGCCGCATCCTGTGCTGCGAAACGTTCTCTCTGGTCGATTGGATCGTTTAACTCAGAGTAAGCGTTACACATTTCCCATGTGTTGATGAATAACTCGAAACGTTCAACCTTAGTAGGATCGCTTGGTTTCTTCTTAGTAAGAGGAGAAATAGCCAGCGGATGATCCATGACAAAGATAGGTTGGATTAAGTTCTTCTCGCAGAACTCTTCGAAGAAGAGATTTACGATATCGCCCTTTGTATGACGCGCCTCGAATTCAATGTGATGTTCCTTAGCCAAAGCCTTGGCTTCTTCATCTGTTGCAACTGTATCAAAATCAATTCCTGCATATTTCTTAATGCAGTCAATCATGGTGATACGCTCAAATGGCTTTCCAAAGTCAATTTCAATACCGTTGTACATAATTTTGGAAGTACCGCATACCTTCTCTGCAAGGTACTTGAACATAGACTCTGTTAACTCCATCATACCTTCGTAATCGGTATATGCCTGATATAATTCCATCAGAGTGAATTCCGGATTATGTCTGGTATCCACACCTTCGTTACGGAATACACGGCCAATCTCGTATACTCTTTCCAGACCACCAACGATTAATCTCTTTAAGTAAAGCTCAAGAGAAATACGAAGCTTTACATCCTCGTCCAATGCATTGTAGTGTGTATCAAACGGTCTTGCAGCTGCTCCGCCTGCATTTGATACGAGCATTGGTGTTTCCACTTCCATGAAATCACGTTCTGACAGGAAGTTACGAATCTCCTTGATAATCTGAGAACGCTTGATAAATACATTCTTGCTGTCCTCATTCATGATAAGGTCAACATATCTCTGACGATAACGGGTATCAGTATCGGTCAATCCGTGGAACTTCTCAGGAAGAATCTGTAAGCTCTTTGTCAGCATAGTCATCTCTACTGCATGAACAGAAATCTCACCGGTCTTGGTTCTGAAAACATATCCCTTGATACCGTAGATATCCCCGATATCTGACTTCTTAAAGTCAGCATATGCCTCTTCGCCGATGGCATCTCTTGCTACATATACCTGAATTTTTCCCTTTAAATCCTGGATATTGCAGAAAGAAGCTTTACCCATAACACGCTTAAACATCATACGACCTGCAAGCGAAACTTCAATAGGGCTGGCATCCATAATGGCTCTTCTTTCATTGTAATCTGCATTGATTACATCCTTTGCCTGCTGTTCGTCCAAACCGTCTACTACAGGCTCCGGTCTTCCTGCCAAAAGCTTTGCCTCATGTGCTTCATAAAGCTCCTTTGCATCAGAAGTATGATGGGTCTGATCAAACTTAGTAATCTCGAATGGATCCTTACCCGCTTCCTGTAATGCAGCCAGCTTCTCACGTCTTACCTTTAAGAGCTGATTGACATCCTGCTCCTGATTCTTCTGGTTATTGTTCTGTTCCTGTGACACTTCCAATACTCCTTTCAAACTTATTCCGGCTTGTAGATATCCAGAATAGTATACTCAATAATTCCTACCGGTGCTTCTACGCTTACAACGTCACCCTTCTTAGCGCCGATTAACTTCTTACCAAGTGGTGATTCATTAGAAATCTTACCCTTTAAGCTGTTTGCCTCTGTTGCACCAACGATTTTGAATTCCATCTCATCACCGAATTCATTATCCTTAACCTTAACTGTAAGGCCAAAGCTTACCTTATCGCTGCTTGCATCTTCTTCCATATCGATAACTTCTACGTTCTTTAAGATTTTCTCAAGCTCTTCGATTCTTGCTTCGATATCACGCTGTTCATCCTTTGCAGCATCATATTCCGCATTTTCCGATAAGTCGCCCTGCTCTCTTGCTTCCTTAATCTTCTGAGCAACTTCCTGTCTCTTGTTAACCTTCAGTTCGTGTAACTCATCTTCGTACCTTTTCAGACCTTCACGTGTTAATAAATTCTTCTTTCCTTCCATGAGACGTTCCCTCTCCTTCTTCGTTTTATCTATCTATTATATACTTCTGCTACTGTAATACCTGTTTGTTTTGGGCAGACTACGCCCTTACAAGCTATGATATTATAGCTTTTTTTCCAAGTGATGTCAACATTTACCCAAGTCTGTTAATATCGTTATCGAAATATCTCACAGATACTCTCTTCAAGCTCTGCAAAGCTTTCCATTTCATTTACCATCCTGCGAAGCTTTGCCGAATGAGGATAGCCTGCTGTATACCATGCTACATGCTTTCTCATCTCACGGATTCCCGTATATTCGCCTTTGTATTCCAGCTGCAATGCCGCATGACGAAGGATGGTGTTTCGCACCTCCTCCATAGAAGGTTTTTCGGGCAGGATTCCTGTATCCAGATACTGTGTAATTTCCTTGAAAATCCAAGGATTTCCACGGCTTGCGCGTCCTATCATAATACCGTCACAGCCGGTTTCCTCTATCAGTCTTTTTGCAGACAGAGCATCCGTCACATCTCCGTTTCCGATTACCGGAATCTTTACTGCTTCTTTTACCTGACGGATAATATCCCAGTCCGCCTTGCCGGAATAGTACTGCTCTCTGGTTCTTCCATGCACAGCAACAGCTGCTGCACCGCTTGCTTCTATAATCTTTGCAATTTCGACCGCATTGATATGCTCATCATCAAAGCCCTTTCTTATCTTTACGGTTACAGGCTTATTTATTGCCTTAACAAGCGCTGTTACGATTTCCTCTACGAGCTTTGGTTCCTTCATCAGGGCGCTTCCCTCATGGTTATTCACCACCTTGGGAACGGGACAGCCCATATTGACATCTAAAATGGCAAAGGGGCGCTCCTCAATTCTTGCCGCTGTCTCTGCCATGATATCAGGCTCCGAGCCGAACAGCTGCAAGGATACCGGCTGTTCATCCGGGTGAATCTCCAAAAGAGCCTCTGTATTTTTATTGCGATAATGTACTGCCTTGGCGCTTACCATCTCCATGCATATAAGTCCGGCTCCCTGTTCCTTACACAGAAGCCTGAAGGGTAAGTCCGTAACGCCTGCCATCGGGGCAAGAATGACATTATTTTCAAGGGTGACATTCCCTATTTTTAACTCCATTATAATTACCTTTCCATGAATTTATATCACACAGAAAATCACTATCCTAACCGATACGGCTGTTTTTTTCGTAAATAATACGCAATCCTTCCAAGGTCAGTGCACTGTTATATTCCTGAATCATGGTTGTTTCCTCCGCAATGATTCGTCCCAGTCCGCCGGTTGCCACAACCTTCAAATCCTCGTACCCTGTTTCCTTTTTCACACGCTGGATAATGTACTCTGTCTGACCAATCTGACCATACACCAGTCCTGCCTGCATACTGGAAATCGTTTCCTGTGCAAGAATAGAAGCCGGCTTCTTAATCTCAACCTCCGGAAGCTTTGCCGTATCCTCCCATAACGCCTTTGCCGAAATCCGGATACCGGGTGCCGTGATTCCCGCAGCAAAGCAGCCATCTGCCGTTACCAGATCATAGGTCGTCGCCGTACCGTAATCAATAACAAGAATCGGTCCTCCGTACAGCTCATATGCCGCTACGGCATCCACAATTCTGTCCGGTCCGATTTCCTTGGGATTCTCTGTTACAATCCTGATGCCTGTTTTTAAGCCGGCTCCCACTGTCAACAGATGCCGGTTAATATAGCGTCTGATTCCGCCTGTAAGCGAATGCATGATATTCGGAACCACACTTGCAACAATGACTCCGGTAATCTGCTCTACGGCAATATGATTCTTACTAAGCATTTCTGTAATCAGTACACCGAATTCATCCGAGGTTCTTGGTGTCTTCGACATCAAACGAAATGTGGTAACAAGCTTTTTTTCTTCATATACACCGAACGTGATATTGGTATTGCCTACATCAACTACTAAAAACATCTATATCTCCTCTAATGGCTCCTGCAAAATAAACACTCTGTAATACATACTTAAGGATTCCAGCAGCTCCTGACGCTTCAGCTTCATATCATGAATCAGCAGTCCGCTGCTCACTTCATCATACAGAATATCCTCTTCGTAGGACTCCGTATCAAAGCTGACGCTTCCGTCCTCCTCGAACACGATGGTAAACACACCGCCTACTTCCTCTGTAAAAAGAACACACATAATGTGGAGCTCCTCCTGAATGGAAGCCGGTATTCCCTTAAACTGCTCATTAAAATAATATTTTTTATCGTACGCATTTGCACCGCACAGTACAATACGATTGTTATCTGCTTCCAAAATAACCTCCATCCGACCACACCCGGTCTACAAACTTTTACTATACATATCCGTAAACACCGCGGACAGACACCTCGCCTGCATAAACCGCTACCAACTCGCCGTCCTGCTTTTTCACCAAAAGCTCACCCTCTGCATTAATTCCGAGCGCCACGCCTTCGTATTCCCCCTGCGGATCCAGCACTCTTACCTGCCTGTCCTTATTCAGCAGATAGTGATTGTACCGTTCCATCAGACCGGTCAAGTCCCGGGGTTTTTCAAACACGGCATAGGCCGCCTCAAAATGATGCAGCACGCGGCCAATCAATGCAGCACGGTCTGTTTTTTTTCCCAGCTCTAAAAAAAGAGAAGTTGCCGTCTCAGAGATTTCTGCCGCAAAAGAGCTTTGATTGGCATTCATCCCCACACCGATTATCACATAATCAATTGCTGTCTTTTCCAGACTCATCTCTGTCAGGATTCCACAGACCTTTTTCCCGTTCATCACGAGGTCATTGGGCCACTTAATCCCGCAGCTCCCCGGTGACAGCTCTTCTATCGCCTCTAATACGGCAACCGCCATGACAAGAGTCAGTGCTGATGCCTGATTCGGCGCACACTCCGGTCTCAGAAGCAGGGACATGCAGACGGATTCTCCTGCGGGAGATACCCAGGTTCTTCCTCTTCGCCCGCGTCCCGCCGTCTGCTTATCCGCCACGACAAGAGTACCGCCCGGTGCACCGTCCTGCGCTAAGCGCTTACAATCTTCATTTGTTGAACCTGTTTCCTCATGGAAAACAAGTTTCCCTGCAAGCCAATCGGTATTGTTTTTTATCTGACCTGCGATGCTTTCCCTGTTCATGTCCCCTTAAGCTCCTAAGGTTGCTGCCATTACAGCCTTAATCGTATGCATACGATTCTCTGCCTCTGCAAAAACCAGGGACTGTGCTGATTCAAATACCTCATCGGTTACTTCAAGCTCAGTAAATCCGTACTTTTCGCCCTGTTTCTTACCAATCTTTGTCTTCAGGTCATGGAATGCCGGCAGACAATGCAGGAAGATTGCCTGTTCTCCGGCATTCTGCATAATCTCCTTCGTAACCTTGTATGGTGTAAGCGCTTTGATACGTTCCTCCCATACCTCTTCCGGCTCACCCATGGATACCCATACATCTGTATATACAACGTCAACGCCCTTGGTTCCTTCCATAGCGTCCTCTGTTAAGGTGATGGTTGCACCTGATTCCTTTGCATATTCCTGACACTGTGCAACAAGCTCAGGATCCGGGAAATATTCCTTTGTTGTACATGCGGTAAAGTGCATACCAAGCTTCGCACAGGCAATCATCAGGGAATTACCCATGTTATAGCGAGCATCTCCCATATAAGTAAGCTTAATGCCCTTTAATCTTCCGAAATGCTCTCTGATTGTCAGCATATCTGCCAACATCTGTGTCGGATGATATTCATTCGTCAGACCGTTCCATACCGGAACACCTGCATACTTTGCAAGCTCTTCTACGATAGCCTGCTCAAAACCTCTATATTCAATACCTTCGTACATGCTTCCGAGTACTCTTGCCGTATCTGCAATACTTTCCTTCTTACCAATCTGAGAACCTGCCGGATCAAGATAGGTAGTTCCCATTCCAAGATCATGGGCTGCTACTTCAAAAGAACATCTGGTACGTGTACTTGTCTTCTCGAATATCAATGCAACATTTTTGCCGCGTAAGGTATCGTGCAAAATGCCCTTTTTCTTTTTCTCCTTATAGGAAGCTGCAAGGTCTATCAGATAGACAATCTCTTCCGGTGTGAAATCCTTCAGTGTTAAAAAATGACGTCCTTTTAAATCCATAATTCTCCTCCATTCCTATGTCTTAAAGACATTACTTTCTTATTCTACAACGTTTTCTCTATTCGGGCAAGACATAACACATAACGTATAAAAGGAGCTGTGTACCACAGCTCCTTGTCATTTACCAGAATACATGATTACCAATAATCAGTCCCTGTTTATTACCTACTCTTCTAAAATGCAATGCATCTCCTACGTTGGACACTCCGTTCAGGGCTTCCTGTGCCGCCTGTATGCAGGACTGCTTGATATTACCTGCGAGGATAACCCTGTCAAGCTTTCCCGTAACGGCCGGTGTGAACTGACCGGATGCGTAGATTACATCTGTAATCGTATTCGGATATGCCGGACATCTCATACGGTTCATTACAACCGCACCTACGGCAACCTGTCCTTCATAGGACTCTCCGCCTGCTTCACACTGAATCAGCGCTGCGAGAATCTGAAGCTCATTGGCAGTTGCAAGCACTGCTTCATGCTGCTGATGTCTCTTTGCCTCTTCCTCTGCAGCCTGCCTTGCTTCAATCTCTTCCATAGACTCTGCTACGTCAACAATAAACTCAACCTTCACATAATCTGCATGTACATATCCGGTTGCTCCCTCGTAGCTTATCTCTACCCAGTCTCCAAGCTCTGCAATGGCCTCTACTGCTTCGCCCTCGGCTAACATTCCCATTACGCCTGCTTCCAGACTTGGCTCTTTTCTTACTCTTAAGGTCTCTGTCTGTGAAACAGCAGTAAGAATACCCACTTCCTCTGCAAGCTTCTCTGCCTCTTCCCCAAAATACAGATACTCATTCTTTATCCAGCCGGTTACCTCTCCTGACTGAATCTTTGTCCAATCCCCCTGGCTTTCTATTATGTCTCCGCCACAATCCTTATATAAAACGCCAAGCTTCTTTGCATCCTGATTGGCTTCCTCACGGATATTAACATACTGATTTACCTTTGCCATAACAAGGGTTGATTCTTCCTTCTTTAAGGACTTCACTGTTATCGTTTCTGTCGTGTTGCTCTTAACAAGCTCTACGATTTCTTCATCCGCCATAGCAATGTCCATATCAAGTAAAACTGCCGCCCCTGCGGTTAATGGTGTCTGTTTTGCTTCTGCTTTCCGACCAGCCTCTTTTGTCTGTACCTTCTCTGTCTTAGTATCTGCTGCCATCAGGTTCATAGGTGCTGACGCTAACACTACCGAAAGACTTAATAAAGAGAAAAGACCTTTCCACGTTCTGCAATTCGTTTTCATACCAATCTCCATTATTTCCTTTGTTTTTAAGTACATCACCTTCTGTCAAAAAGAGGATGTCTTAGGAAATATTATCTTCTGTGTTTACATA
>CAYLWP010000128.1:0-7546 GCA_964387365.1 uncultured Roseburia sp.
AGAGGTATTTTGCTTCTTCCCTTTATTTTTGCCAATTAAAATTATACACTAACATACTTCATCTATGCCCATATAGTCATTGCAAGCGTACCGATACACATAAGTACAAGACTGGAAACAGCTTTTGCCGATAGCTTTTCCTTTAAGAATATTCGGGAGAAAATCACCGTTAGAAGAATACTCATTTTATCAATAGGAACAACTACGCTCAAATCTCCATTTTGAATGGCATAGTAATAGCAGAGCCAAGATGCACCTGTTGCAAGTCCCGAAAAGCCGATAAACAGCAGTTCCTTTTTTGAGATTCCTGAAATATACTTTGTCTCGTCCTTGGCAAATACGATTCCCCATGCCATAACAAGGATTACGACGGTACGAATGGCTGTGGCAAGGTTGGATTCAACGCCTGAAATACCGACCTTTGCAAGCACCGAGGTTAATGCAGCAAAAACAGCAGAAAGAACAGCATATATCATCCATTTAGGGTCTTTTACTTCCTTGTCTGTTTTCTTTTTCTCTATCATCATATATGTACCTGCACCAATCAGTGCCGTTCCGATTAGCTTCACGATGAGATTGTTGGTTTCTCCGAACAGAAAAATAGCAAGGATAACAGAAAGCACTGTGCTTGATTTATCAATGGGCGCAACCTTGTTCACATCCCCCTCGGACAATGCCTTAAAATAGCATATCCACGAAGCTCCCGTAGCAAGTCCGGATAAAAAAAGAAATATCCACGATTTCGTGCTGATCTCGCTAATCGTTCCCTGTGAACCGACTAAGAATACCATCAGGATTGAAAAAACAAGTACGACAATGGTACGCAGCGCAGTTGCAACATCTGAATTTGCTTTACGTATACCGCATTTAGCGAGGATTGCAGTAAGTCCGGCAAACACAGCTGAAAGAATTGCGACTAAAATCCACATATATTTCCCTCCGCTTAAATATATTGACTACATCTCACAGTATAGATGACTGCTATCCATATTGTAAAACAGGCAGGATCATAAAAGCCAGCCTGTTATTTACAGTCTCATATACATGGTTTCTTATTAATTCAGAAGAGCTGCTTCAAGGTCTGCAAGCATAGTGTCAAGAGCCTGAATACCACCTGTTGATGTATACCAAACGTTAGCATGCTCAATGAAGTAAACAATCTTACCATTCTTGTAAACATCTAATTCTTTAATCAAATCATTCTCGATTACTTCCTTAGCACCAAGAATACCTTCATCAGCAGCGCCGGTTGCTGTACTTCTGTCAAGCACGAAAATGTATTCCGGATTGAGGCTGACGATAGTTTCCCAAGATGCATCTTCTCCATGAGTTGCCTTCTCAACTTCACCTACTGTTTCACCAAGATTATTACCGCCCATTTCCTTTGCAATGATGTTCAGCTGACTCTCAGTGTCCATAATACTCATAGCATTGTTGTTATACATACTAAGAAGAACATCCTTACCTGCAATGACAGTTTTCAAGGCATCAATTCTTTCCTGAAATCCTGTCATCTTCGCATCAATTTCTGCTTCCTTACCAAAAATAGATGCAATTGTCTTTGCGTTGTCAGCAGTACTCTGTACAACACCCTTTTCATAATCTACACCAAGATATACTACCGTTTTCCTAAACAGATACCAATACACCAAGGTGGCAATCACCCCCATCAAAAGCAAGTCAACTGCAAAGGCGAAGTTCGCATTCAAAAACAAGGTGCTGCCTGTTCCCATTACAAAAACTGCCGCTGTATGTAAGAAGGAATAAATGGAATTCATTCCAAGCAATGCCGGAGTTACAATCCGATTGTTTACGATGGATTTGAAAATCAAAGTAGCCGCTCCGATTGCAATCGAAGCAATCACCATACAAATCAACGTTGGAATACGAAGACTCAGTATGTATCTAAACATTTTCGGTTTTTCCGGGTGGGAATTGATAAACAAATATACCACAACCGCAACTACAACCACTGCTGCAAGAAGAACAATCCTTATCATATTTCTTTTTTGTAAGTTGCGCTTTTTCGTCTCTTTTTCCCTACTCATTGACTGCCACCCCCTTATTTGCGCCATAGTGACCATGACCATGATGACCGTGACCATTGTGGGCGTGGCGACTATGTCCGCGATGCCCATGTCTATGATGCTGCGCGAACCGGATGGCTTTTTTGCCATGCTTTAATTTATAGAACAGCATAACAATAAAAATAATGCTGCCGATGATACCCACTACCAGTTCAATCGGTATTTCATAAGGCATAATTACGGTTCTTGCAATCATATCGCAAATCAGAACAAACAAAGCTCCAAAGAGCGCTGTGTCAAATAAAGTACCTCTGATTTTATCGCCCTTAAACAACACTACAATATTCGGTACGATAAGTCCGATATAAGATATCTGACCTACAATAACAACAACACTTGACGTAATAACAGCCGCAATGGATAAGCCGAGAATCAAGACAAAGTTGTAATTAACACCAAGATTTTTAGAAAAATCCTGTCCCATACCAACGATGTTAAAGTGATTGGCATAAATAAATGCTATGATAACAAGCGGTACTACCAGATATACAAGCTCATAATTTCCCTTGATGATTAATGCAAAGGAACCTGAAAAGTAGGTAGAAAGCTGCTGTGTAATCTCACTTTGATAAGCAATAAAGTTTGTGATGCCACCGATAATATTACCAAACATAATACCTACCAGCGGAACCAAAACCATATCCTTGACCTTAATCCTTTGAACAAAGAAAACAAAAAGTAATGTACCCGCAACCGCCATAACAAAGGCGAAAACAGTTCTTACCCCAAGCCCCATTGTCGAGAAAAACACCATTGCCAGCGCAATTCCAAATTGTGCCGACTGAATCGTCGCACCTGTCGTCGGGGAGACAAACTTGTTCATACAAAGCTGTTGCATAATCAGACCTGCAACACTCATTCCGATACCGGTACAAAGAATTGCAAGAAGTCTTGGAATTCGACCTAAAAGGAATATCTTCAGCTCCATTCCGTCCCCACCGGCAAGCAACGATGCCATATCAATATCAATGGCGCCCATAAAAAGAGACACTACCGAGAGAATACTAAGCATACAAAACAATACAATAGTCAAAGCATATTTTTTGATAAATATACACCTCCAACTTTTGTTAGCATTTACTAACCTTTTATCAAAAAATAAATGCCTCTTGGCATTTCAACAAGGGTGACTATATCAAAAAATCGTAGCCTTGCCTACTCCAAAAAGAGCCTAAAAAGCTCCAATCGGATATTTTTATTACTTTTTTGACGTTGCATTACGATATTGTGTCGGATTACTTCCCTTGACAGCCCGGAACGCACTTGCAAATTTACTGCTGTTATCATAGCCATGTTCGTTTGCAATTTCCAAAATCGTTTTGTCTGTGTACTCCAACATATACGCTGCTGATTCCATTTTCTGCACTCTGATGTAAGCTCCTATTGATACGCCGTAAACCCCTTTAAATGTTTTCTTGATATGCGCGCCGGACATATGGAAATGTCCGGAAAGTTTTTCAAGCGTTATTCGTTCATTCATATGCGTCATCATATATTGACTAATCTTTTTAGCAAGGGGAACCTGTGCTTTCGTGTAAATGCGGTCGTCATGTTCATCCTGCCCTGTGTCCATTATACCCAAAAGCATCAGAAGCTCTAAGATTTTTATTTGGATATATCCTTTTCTCGCCTTTACCTGTGCACAATATAATTCCGAAAAAATATGTTCAAAGGAAGGATTCGCGCGGGCAATAAAGCTTCCGTTTTCACTGCAAAATCTTTCAGCAACCACTTTCGGCTCCAACTCAACTTCTTCAAACAAAGCGGAAAATCCTTTCTGTGTTTGATTCAAATCAATCTGAATAGTCAATCCGTGATAATGCCGAAGCGGAAAATACAAAGAAGAGGATACCCTGTTCGTTCGTACAATAGCAAAATCGCCCTGTGTCAGATAACTGAACTCTCCGTGTATATTGCACTCCAAACGCCCTTCTCTGCAATGGCTGATTTCAATGATATTATTTGAAGTAGTTTTGCGTTCTTCAAAACGGACACTTTGAATATGAGCCTCGCTGTATATAAGCTGAATCCCCGGAAACACCTGATATACTGTCATTAAGTATAGACCATTTTCATCCGTAATCTGTATGGAAGTGCTGTTTTCATCGCTTGACAGCACCTCGCTTTTTCTTTGAACTTCTCCCGCATATTTTTTGATAGACATATGCTATTTCTCCTATCTTCGCTGGTTCTTCTTAGTGAAAAACACCTGTATCAACTATGATACCTGTAATCTTCCTTCCATTACCATACCCACAGTTCTTTAATCCTGCTGAATGTTTTCTTATCACCTTTTAGATGTTGCTTAAAAATGAGAGGAAACATTGCCATTACAATACCCATTGGCATCTTTTTATATTTTTTAACTCTTTTTTCTTCTTTCTCCTCATTTATCATATTCACAAGGCACTTCATGCCTTCAAACGTTATATCTGTTGAAAAAGACGCTGTTGAAGTTAATAGTAAACCACTGACAACATCCAAATGCTTTTTCGCAATAATTTGAACCAAAAGTCCACCATAGGATTGTCCCCAGAAATAAATATTCTCTGCTTTTAAATATCTGATCAAAGCGGCAATGGCATCTGCCGTTTCGTTATTATCTTTGCAAAACAAAGGATATGGTATTGTGATAAGCGAATACCTGTCCATAAGGCCTCTCAAAAACAGGAAAAGCTATCTGCAAGACCGGAACCTCCTGCTAACACAACAAGAGTTGCTTTTGCATCCTCTTTTTTATAATATCGATATTTCACTTCCTTATCATTCATCTTATAAACTTGAAATGGTGCGACTTTGTTATAATACGCCCATTCTTCCTGCACATTTAATTCAGCTAAATTCATACTCTTCACTCTCCTATCTTCCAAAGTCCATAATTGCATGTATCAGCACACCACCCCATAAGCTTCCACTTATCCTCTTACAACATTCAAAAAACATTCCGCCTAACACATAGCCGGTAAGAGAACTTATCAAAATTGTCATCAATTCTGTAATACTGTTTCCTTGTATCATCGGAAACAGATAACAATTTACCATTCACATACAAATATCTAAAATAAACATATGACGCCAAAAATGTTACCAAATGAATTACTATTGCCATCAATATCCTTATTTGTTTATCCTTTAATTTCCCAAACCACGGAATGCAGCGATTCACCCCCAATATGGGTAAATGTTCTTTTTTATTCATAAAAATTTTTCTCCTACATTATAAATAAGATTTGTCATATCCGCCTCCTTGTTAAACAAAATAAACCAACGCCACTATATAATAAATCACTGAAATCAAATTCGACCAGCCTCCGGCAACACACAAATATAAGGGCTGCGGAAGTTTTTTCACTACCGGAAGAAATAAAAACAGAAATCCCGGCGAAAATACAAGATAAAAGTTCGGATATGCCGTCCAGTCAAGCAGGGTTCCGATTATCATGAGCAGGAAGCCGATTCCCTCAAAAATATATAACACCAGACTTAATGTTTTGGAAAACGCAAGCACGATATCCACTGCTTTTTTGTCCTCTATCTGCGCCATAAGTCCAATATAGGACCAATGACTATGATATGTTCCGCCCATAATAATACCTATACAAAGACAAAAGAACGCAATGCAGGCTATCGTCTTATGACCTTCCTTAAAAAGATAGATTAGATGAAAAAAACCGACACAATAGAAAAAGGCTGCAATCGGTCCTATGAGACCACCGGCTTTCAGTCTCCACGCCGGAATTTTTTTCATAATATGTATAAGTGGTCTCTGCGTTCCATTCGGATGATATTCCTCTGTTGTAAAGTAAAGCAGCATATCACCCCCAAACATAAGAAGTGCACCAAATAATCCAATCCATAAAAATAGTATGTTCATTTTTCGTATAACCTTCTTTCTCAAGTGTTCATAACAGCCGCCTATCCATCCCCTTTGAAACTTTTGTTAGTTCTTTCTAACTTTCATTAGCATTATACTTCTATATGTTATTCTTGTCAAAAGAAAAAAGCAGAAAGACACTGTATTTCAGTTTCTTCCTACCTTCTCCATCTCAGAATATATCTTAATTTCTATTAGATTACCTTTTATACAAATCGTCTAATGTATATAACGTAACCATTCTCTTATCTACATGCGCTTCGACCCATTCTGTAAATCCGCACAATGAGAATAACAGATATTGAACAACCGGATATTTAGATGGAATTACCTTACTTCGTCGAACCAATGTTTCGTATATCGATTTATCTATTTTTTCATTGCGAAATTTGCATTCGCCAACAATCATTCCTTTTTCTGATGGCGATAAACCGACCACATCTATATCAGCCGTCTGTATTCGTCGATTTCCATTTTCATCCGTTATCACTTCTGTTCCCCACCATGTTCCTATTTCAGTCACAAAACAATTCAGTTTTCCATCAAGCCCCACATTCAAAGTATAATATTTACACATTTCCTCAAATACTTTTCCCATAAATGCATGTACATCCGGCTTGACAAGTTTATCATAGTACACCTTTCCTTTTCCCATCTCTATAGAACTTGAAGCAGCCGGAACATAGGAATACCAAAACTTAAACATGTAATCTTTCAAGATATACTGCGTTTTCTTTTTGTTTTTTTCTTCTGTAATACAGACTCTTTTTTCTACTAAACCAACGGAAATTAATTTGTTTAACGAATATAGTACTGTGGTTTCTTTTTCATGTACTTTATTCGCAATTACGTTCAACGTAGTCTCTCCGGCTGCAATCTGCTCGATAATATTATTTACAAGTGAAATATCACTAAATTCCTGGACCAACAAGTTCCGTGTTTCATCATACAGATAACCTGTTTTGTCAAAAAACTGTTCCGTAATATTATCATCAATGCTTTTTGTACCGTCAATCAAAGACAAATATTTTGCCACTCCTCCTGTGATACCATAACAAATTGCCTTATCCTCGTTAGAGTAGTCTGGCACAAACTCCGCCGCCTCCAAATAATTAAAGGCTTCTAACTTTATCTGGGCTGTTCTTCTTCCAAACAACGGACTCTTCTCACTCAACACTTTATCTTCCATGAAACTTAGTGCGGAACCACATAAGATAAACAAAATATTCTTATCTGCCCACTCGTTATCAGCAAATTTTTGAAAAATTGATAAAATGACTTCATCCTTTTCTGCCCAATATGGTAATTCATCAATAACAAATATCAGTTTTTCTTCTGATGCATAATCTCCAATAAACGACAACAAATCCTCTATTGTTTTAAAAGTGACATTTTTCAGCGTCGGAGCCAGCACCTTCAGCACTTCCGCTTCCAGAAGTTCTACATTTCTCTCCGTTCCAACCTTGGTTGCCACGTAATAAATTGCTTTCTTATCTTTGATAAACTCTGTAATCAATGTGGATTTTCCAATGCGTCGTCTACCATAAATGACTGCCATATTGAATCCAGGTGTGTTATATAACAT
>CAYLWP010000129.1:0-7492 GCA_964387365.1 uncultured Roseburia sp.
GCGTTTAGGTTAGTGTTGACATGGGGAATGATAATTTATATCATTTCTATGTATGCGCAGGGATGTGTACATTCTGTCGAAGGAGCGGATATTTATGGAAAGAGCATTAATTGTCGGAGTGAATCTGAATCAGGGAGATAATTTTGAATTGTCGATGAAGGAGCTTGCCAGTCTTGCCGAGGCTTGCAATATGGAGGTTGTAGGTCAGGCGGAGCAGAATATGGAGAATGCCAATACGGCAACTTACATTGGTTCCGGTAAGGTGGAAGAGGTGAGAGAGGCAGCAGAGTATCTTGAGGCGGATATTGTTATTTTTGATAATGCGCTATCTCCGATACAGCTGAGAAATTTACAGGATGCGCTGGGTAAGCCTGTTATGGATAGAACAACGCTGATTCTTGAAATCTTTTCCTCCAGAGCAAAAACCAAGGAGGCAAAGCTTCAGGTTGAGGTGGCAAGACTACAGTATATGCTGCCGCGTCTGGTAGGTCTGCACGATGCGTTGTCCCGACAGGGTGGCGGTAGCGGTGCCATGAGTAATAAGGGTGCCGGTGAAAAGAAGATAGAGCTTGACAGAAGACGTCTGGAACAGCGTCTTACAAGTATGAAAAGAGAGCTTGAGGTTATCTCGGGAGAGCGCGAGGTACAGCGAAAGAAAAGGGCAAACTCCGGCATTCCGAGAGTGGCGTTGGTAGGATATACAAATGCAGGAAAGTCCACGATTATGAACATGCTGGTAAATACCTATATCGGAGACGAGGAAAAGCGGGTATTTGAAAAGGATATGCTGTTTGCGACACTTGACACAACCGTACGTCGCATCGATCCGCCTGACAGGAATCCGTTTTTATTATCAGATACGGTCGGATTCATTTCCAAGCTTCCGCATAATCTGATAAAGGCGTTCCGTTCCACTCTGGAGGAGGTAAGAGAAGCGGATTTGTTACTGCAGATTATTGATTATTCTGATGAAAATTACACAGAATATATGAAGGTAACGCAGGAAACACTGCATGAATTAGGTGCCGATGCCATTCCGATGATTTATGTTTTCAATAAGGCTGATTTATGCGGAATGGGACATCTGGCGATGATTCAGGGCGATGACAGGATATATATGTCCGCAAAGGCGCCTGACGGTATTGATGCCTTACTGAATCTGATTGCCGGAAAGCTTGCCGGCGGCTATCAGGACTGTGAGCTGTTGCTTCCTTATCAAAGAGGTGATATTGTGTCGTATCTGAATGATAATGCCGTTATTTATGAAACGGATTATCGTGAGGATGGTGTCTATATCAAGGCAAACCTGAAAAAAAGCGATGTGGGAAGGCTTAACGAGTTTATAACCTGTTCATAGCAGGGAAATGCGCAGTGTTTTCGAACTTGTTTTTAAACAGATAGGAAATACACACAAAAAAGATAATTAAATATAATTACAATTTATGAAATAACACAACAAGAAACTATAAAATAAAAATCAACTTAGTGATTGTTCACAATTTATTTAAAAATTGATAACAAAATTAGGATAAAATAAACATGTGTAAAACAATAGCATCACTAAAGGAGATTTTTATATGGAAAAACAGGGGAAAAATCGCCATATAGGCAGATGGATATATGGAATAGGAGCAATAGGGGTGATCCTTTTGAATGTGACAGCATGGGTAAATGTGGAGTTTTGTGACTGGTATATTGCCACTATTTTTCCGGTTTGGCTTAATACCTACGCGAGACTGACAAGCCTTGTGCCGTTTTCTATCGGTGAGATTATGCTTGTTCTGGCGGTTCTTCTTACTGTATTCGGGATTGGATTTTTCGTATGGAACCTGTGTGTGCATGGAAGGTACAAAAAGCTTCTCAGAGGATATTGGATATCCTATGCATGGGTATTCCTCTGTGTATGCTATGTTATGACCTGCAATTGTTTTATTATGTATCATGCATCTACCTTTTCTGATAAATACATGTACCGGAATCAGTCAGGAAGCATGGTAGCGAATACGGATGTCGCAGCGGTAACGGCAGTTGCTACGGAGGAAAAAATTGTATATACGAAGAAAAATATTGCAATTTTGCGGGATTATCTGGTAGAGAAGTGTAATACGCTTGCCTTGCAGATAGAGCGTGATACACAGGGAAACGCAGTATATGACGGCGATTTGATTGCGGAGTCGGTTGAGGCGATGACGGCTATGGGAGAGAAATATGACCTGCTTTCCGGTTTTTATGTTTCGCCAAAGTATCTGACGGCGTCTGAGTTTTTCAGCCAGCAGTATATTCAGGGATATTATTTCCCGTTTTCCCTTGAGGCTAATATCAATTCGCTGATGCATATCACAAATGTTGCACCGACCGTGTGCCACGAGCTGTCTCATACAAAGGGCTTCATTTATGAGGATGATGCGAACTTTATCGGTTTTCTTGCGTGTATCGAATCAGATGACTTATTTTTACAGTATTGCGGTTATCTGAGCGTATTGAACTATGTGAATAATGATTTTTATAAATCTATTGATAACAATAAAAATGTATACAAAAAGCATGTAAGAATCAGCGACCTGGTAGCTGAAGATAATATTTTCCTATCCAAAGAGGATTGGGAAGTGGTTGAGAAGAAGGCTGTCGTTAAGACGGCTACAGTCAAAAAGGTTTCCAATACCCTGATGGAAACTACTCTGAAGCTGAACGGCGTGGAGGAAGGCATGCAGCAGTATAATGAAGTAGTGAATCTGCTACTGGATTATTATAATGGGGTGCTGTACTAATGGGGACAATTCTCACGTATTTGGATGAATATGGTGGATATAATTTTGTGGAAAAGCCACTTTGCGAGATAGATGGGTTGATTTTGGCTCATCTATCTTATTATGTTTATGACAATGTTGTACCGGGACCCGAGGAGCAAAAAAGCGCAGTTTCCACGAAGTATATCAGAGAGCACATGAATAAGGAAAGCTTCCTGTCGGTAGTGTGGGATGAGGAGGTGAACCGGGAGCTTTTTTACAAAATACTGGAATCAAGACGGTTTCGCAGCATGAAGGCAAATTACTATGTGAATCTGCTGAATCAGGAGCAGGAGCTGCAGTTTTGTGCGATTACCTTTTTACTTGGAAACGGTGATGTTTTTCTCTCCTTTCGGGGAACGGATGATGCGCTGGTTGGCTGGAAGGAGGACTTCCGGATGGCATACCGCACGCCGGTAGAGGCACAGAAAAAAAGTGCGGAGTATTTGGAAACGGTGGCGCGCCGCCTTTATCGGAAAAAGCATGCAAGGATTTATCTTGGCGGCCATTCAAAGGGCGGAAATCTTGCGACCTATGCAGCGATGTGCTGCGACAGCAGGATAAAGCATAAAATCGGAAAAATATATGATTATGACGGACCGGGATTCCGACCTGATTTTCTGGAAACACTGGATTACAGACCGATGAGAGAAAAAATGGAAAAGTTTGTTCCGAAGGACTCCTTTGTCGGTATGCTGATGCAGGGTGACGGGGAAGATGCGATAAAGTACACGTTAATTGAAAGTACGCGGATAGGTCTGATGCAGCATATACCTTTGTCGTGGTGTATTGAGGATGACCGCTTTGTGAGAGCTGTCTGTGAGGTGCCGGAGAGAAAAAAGCTCTATGACAGGATGAATCAGTGGATATACAGCATTGAGAAGGAACGCCTGGAGCTTTTTTTGAATAAGCTGTTTGAACTTATAGACCTGACAGAGGTGGAAACGCTTACAGACCTGCGGATAACGGCACCGGAGCTGTTAAAAAAGTCCCGCTTGGTGAGAGAAACTTTCAAGGGGCTTGATGAAGAAGCAAAAAGTCAGTTGTGGGAGATCGCGCGTATGGTAGCAGAGCTTCTGGCAAAGGACCAGCAGGAACGAATCAGAAGGTGGAAATTAATCGAGAAATTGCGCGCCGAACGTGCCGGAAAGTGAGGTGCTTTTCCTTCAAAATGATAGTTGACTTTCTGATAGAAACAATATAAAATGCAAATGTAAGTGCTTACAGATTATGACAGGGAAAATGGGTAGGCACGGGTGTGAACAGGAGAATGATATGGAATTATTAAATGCAGCAATGACGGGGAAAAAGAAAAGACCTATAAAGGTGCTACAGTTCGGAGAAGGCAATTTCCTGCGTGCCTTCGTAGATTATATGATAGATATTGCAAATGAAGCAGGTACATTTGACGGAGATATTGTGCTGGTTAAGCCGATTGAGTTGGGCAGTCTGGAGATGTTTCACAAGCAGGATTGTCAGTATACCGTGTGTTTGAGAGGCATGGTAGACGGTGAGCCTAAGGTAATCAAACGTTTGATTACAAGTGTTGCAGATGCAGTAGACGTTTATACGGAGTATGCGAAGTATAATGAATATGCCAAGGAAGAATCCTTAAGATTTATTGTTTCTAACACAACCGAGGCCGGTATTATATATGATGAAACGGACAGATTTGAAGCTGAGCCGCCCAAGTCATATCCGGGTAAGCTGTGTAAGTTTTTATATACAAGATATACTTATTTTCATGGAGCAGCAGACAAGGGGCTTATTATGCTTCCTGTTGAGCTGATAGATGATAACGGTATTCATCTGAAGGAATGCGTTATGAAGCTTGCAAAGCTTTGGAATCTGGAAGAAGGTTTTTTTACATGGTTGGATGAGGCATGTGTGTTTACATCCACTCTGGTTGACCGTATTGTAACAGGCTATCCGAAGGATGATGCAGAGGAGCTTTGGAAGGATTTCGGTTATCAGGATAATCTGGTGGTAACGGCAGAGCCGTTCGGTTTATGGGTTATCGAAAGTGCTAAGGATATCAGTAAGGAGCTTCCGCTTCCGGAGGCTGGTCTTCCGGTTGTATACACTGACAATCAGAAGCCGTATAAGCAGAGAAAGGTTCGCATCTTAAACGGTGCACACACATCCTTTGTCCTGGCATCCTTCCTTGCAGGGAATGATTATGTAAGGGAGTCCATGGAGGATGAGCTTATCGGAACCTTTATGCATAAGACTATTTATAATGAAGTCATTCCTACCCTTGACTTACCGAAGCAGGATTTGCTTGACTTTGCGGAGGCAGTTGACGGTAGATTCCGTAATACATATATTAAGCATGCATTATTATCCATCTCGCTTAACTCGGTATCAAAGTGGCGGGCAAGATGTATGCCGTCTTTATTAGAATATATCGCGAGAAAGGGTGAGCTTCCTGAGCATCTGACTTTCTCGATTGCAGCCTTGATGGCGTTTTATACGGGAGCCGAGATTCGCGATAAGGCGTTAATCGGACACAGAGACGGTGAGGAATATCGTATCATGGATGATATGGAGGTGCTTGCGTTCTTTGCAGAAAACAGCAGTAAGGACTCTAAGACCTTTACCGAGGCATATTTAAGCAGGGAAGATTTCCACGGGCAGGACCTGACGAAGGTCATGGGCTTGAGTGAGAAGGTGGCTTCCTACCTTGAGGATATCAGAACTCTTGGTATGAGAAAGGCAATAGAGAAAGCGTTTACATAACTGTTAATACTGATAAGTTGGAATGTTTTATCTGAGGAAAGAATATGGTTCGTTCTATTAAGATTCATGATGACGATAATGTAGCAGTTGCGTTGGAAACCATTCCGCAAAATGCGACCGTTACAGTTGCTGATATTACTGTTGTGACACGGACAGAGATTCCGGCAGGACATAAGTTTGCCCTGCAGCCGATTGCGGGCGGAGAGTCAGTGATTAAGTATGGATACCGAATTGGATTTGCAACCGCGGATATAGCGTCGGGGGAGTGGATTCATACACATAATCTGAAAACCGGGCTTGGCGATTTGCTGGATTACAGCTATGAGCCGCAGCTTCCTGAGGAGAAGACTTCTGAGGATGTAACCTTTATGGGGTATAGCCGTGAAAATGGCAGCGTTGGGGTTCGGAATGAGATCTGGATTATTCCCACAGTAGGCTGTGTGAATAATATAGCAACAAAGATTGCGGAGCTTTCAAAGTCTCTCGAACGGGAGAATATTGAAGCGATTTGTGCATTTCCGCATTCTTATGGCTGCTCTCAGATGGGAGATGATCAGGAGAATACAAGACAGATTCTTGCTAATCTGATTAATCATCCGAATGCCGGCGGTGTTTTGGTGCTTGGACTTGGATGTGAGAACAGCAACATAGATATACTAAAGGATTATATAGGAGAGTACAATCCGGACAGAGTGAAGTTTCTGGTTGCACAGGAATGTGAGGATGAAATCGCAGAGGGTACGGCTATTGTGAAGGAGCTTGCAGATTATGCGGCGCAGTTTCACAGAGAGCCTGTCAGCGTATCGAAGCTCATTATCGGTATGAAATGCGGCGGAAGTGATGGCTTTTCCGGTATTACGGCCAATCCGGCTGTGGGCAGATTTTCAGATATTCTGATTAGTAAACAGGGAACTACCATTTTGACTGAGGTACCGGAAATGTTCGGTGCGGAAACGATTCTGATGAATCGATGTGAAAATGAGCAGCTTTTTGATAAAACAGTAAGTCTGATTAATGATTTCAAGAATTATTTTAAGAGACATGACCAGACTATTTATGAGAATCCCTCACCGGGAAATAAAAAGGGTGGCATCTCAACCTTGGAAGACAAGTCGCTGGGATGTACGCAGAAGTCAGGAACAGCCATAGTAAAGGGCGTTTTGGCATACGGTGAGATGGTAAGCACACCGGGGCTTAATCTGTTAAGTGCGCCGGGGAATGATTTGGTTGCGTCCACTGCGCTTGCTGCCAGTGGTGCACATATAGTACTTTTTACAACGGGACGTGGAACACCGTTTGCGTGTCCGGTTCCGACTATGAAGATTTCCAGCAATTCCGGTCTTGCAGCCAAAAAGGATAACTGGATTGACTTCAATGCAGGTGTTGTTGCAGAAGGCGAGAGCCTTGAAGTGGCAGGACAAAGATTATTTGATGAAGTAATTGCTGTTGCTTCCGGCAAGGAGGTAAAGAGTGAGAAGGCAGGCTTCCACGACATGGCAATCTTCAAACAGGGCGTAACACTGTAAGCTTTACAGTGAGTTATATAAATGCACACGCTAATAACAGTCGGTAAACGGCTGTTGTAAAAACAATGTAACTATTCAGGTACTGAATAATTACGAAACAATGGTAAAACAATGGAGGAATATTATCATGAGCAAAAAAGTAATTACTATGGGTGAGATTATGTTAAGACTTTCTACACCTAACAACGAAAAGTTTATTCAGGCAGACGAGTTTGACGTATGCTACGGTGGCGGTGAAGCTAACGTTGCAGTATCTCTTGCAAACTACGGCCATGACGCTGAGTTCGTTACAGCAGTACCTGATAACGAGATCGGTGAGTGTGCAGTTGCTGCATTAAGAAAATATAATGTTGGTACAAAGAATATCGCTAAGTGTGGTGAAAGACTTGGTATCTACTTCTTAGAGTCAGGTTCTTCCATGAGACCTTCCAAGGTTGTTTA
>CAYLWP010000130.1:0-7455 GCA_964387365.1 uncultured Roseburia sp.
ATGACGAAAAAAAGGAGCGTGAAAAAATGATTTCTCATTTTTTCACAGCCCCTTTCATTTATCTAACATAATCTGTCGGGCTAAGTGCGATATTGCCCCAGGTCGGGCCGGCATAGGAAGCGCCTTTTAAAAAATATCCGCGGTAGATTCCATAGCTCTGGTCTGCATTGGTACAGTCAATGTGATACCACCGACCGTCTAACTGTACAATGTTCCAGCCATGTCCCACACCATTAATTACTCCGGTTGTATAATAACAGGGAATTCCCAGCTGATCCATGAACTTCTGGAATAATAAAGCATATCCGCTGCATACGGTTGTTTTACTTACAAGTGCGTCATACGCTGATTTGAAATCTGCCTGATTATTCACCGTTTCAAAGGAATATGAAACATTGTTGCAAATATAATCATGGACTGACATAATCTTATCGTAGGTCGTGCCTTTATTAAACTGCGGAAGCAGCTGCGCAACCATTGCATCAGTAAAGACCTCTTCCTCAAGCGTGCTGAATCTGCCATAGGTAATCGTATATGTTCCTCCCCCGCCTCTTACATTAATACTGTTCGCCGTACCAGCTCCGTAGGATAAAGCTCTGCCATAATGAAAGCTTTCTGCAAAAATATCAAAAATGGTATTAAAACTCAGTCTTGATTTCACGATAATCTTTGTAGCCTGCCTTGCATGGGCATCCTCTCTTGCTGCAACTGCCTCTTCCACAGTATTCACCACATAGGACAGCTCCTCAGCATACGCCGGTATGACATAAGCAGGCGCCGATGGAACTGCGGGTGCAGTCTGCGCTACCGGCGAATCTGTCAGTGCATATCCCGGTACATAATAAACGCCATTCAGATCAATGCGAAACCAGCCATTGGAAGTAATCCCCGTTACCGCAATCGGAAAATTCACATCAATCCCGGCAACTGCTGCCGCCTGAAAATCAGGTTCCGCAAAACACGTTGTCTGCTCAGCCGTGTACAACACTGCATTCGCCTCCGTCACGGTAAACTCCGCCGCATAAGCAGTTATTTTGCTAAAAAACAGATATATCAGAATCATCAGCGTTGCGAAAAACACTTTATCATATCGGTACATATTATCTCTCATAGTCTTTACTCTCATTATGTCATATCTCCGTTATTTTCTCATAGTATCACTGTTCAGAGCCAATTTGTTTTCTCTGCATAATCACATATAGCATACCATCCCTCAATATAATTTGCAATCATTTGGCAAAAATAGTGTGTTCCTTTTGCCTGGCTCTGAACAGTTACAAATTTTCTAGAAATTTTATATTTTTCAACACCACTTTTATGTTATAGTAATAAATGGAAAATTAGTAATTATGAAGGTACTGAATAATTACGAAAATAAAATTATACAGAAAGGTGTTGGATTATATTGCAGTTTCTTCAGTCAAAATTCAAAGAAAAACTATCAGAAAAACTATCAGAAACCCTGAACGCAGTCGTTCCGATTCTGGTAATCGTTTTACTCCTCTGTTTTTCGATTGCCCCGATACCACCCAGTATCCTGATGACGTTTCTGGTTGGTGCCGTTATGCTAATTATCGGAATGATGTTTTTCAACGTGGGCGTGGAATTATCCATGACTCCGATGGGCGAACGTGTTGGTGCTATCATGACCAAGTCCAAAAACATATTCATAATTATTTTAATCAGTTTTATCATGGGATTTATCATTACGGTATCCGAACCTGACCTGCAGGTATTGGCTCAGCAGGTACCTTCCGTACCGAATCTTACCCTGATTCTTGCCGTTGCAACCGGTGTCGGATGCTTTCTTGTCGTCGCGCTTTTGCGTATGCTGTTTGGTATTCCTCTGGGACATTTACTTATCGTATTCTATTGTATTGTTTTTGGGTTAGCCTTATTTGTACCGGCTGATTTTCTTGCAATTGCATTTGATTCCGGCGGTGTAACCACCGGTCCGATGACCGTTCCGTTTATTATGTCCTTTGGTATCGGTATTTCTGCTATCCGAAGCGATAAGCATGCAGCAGACGACAGCTTTGGTCTTGTTGCCTTATGCTCCATCGGACCAATCCTTGCCGTACTGATTCTTGGATTGATTTACAATCCGGGCTCCGCTGAACAGGTATCCGAATCCATTCCGGTTATTAGTGATACCGTAGAATTATGGTCGCTGTTTGCAGTGGAAATCCCCACCTATATGGAAGAAATGGCGCTTTCCCTTCTTCCTATTATCGTATTTTTTGCCATATTCCAGTTGATTTCCAGAGACATCAATAAAAGAAGTCTCTCTAAAATTGCAATCGGATTAGTATTTACTTATATTGGACTTGTTGTATTTTTGACAGGTGTTAATGTCGGATTTATGCCGGCAGGTAATTATCTTGGACAAACCATAGCAGATCGTTCCTATTCTTGGATTATCGTACCAATCGGTATGATTATCGGTTACTTCATCGTAAAGGCAGAGCCTGCCGTATTCGTACTTACCAAACAGGTTGAAGAGCTGACGAGCGGCGCGATTTCCGCAAAGGCGATGGGACTGAGCTTATCCATCGGTGTTTCCGCTTCTGTTGGTCTTGCATTAATCCGAGTATTAACCGGAATCTCTATTCTATGGTTTTTAGTTCCGGGCTATGCTATCGCTTTGATTTTAACCTTCTTTGTTCCAAAGATATTCACAGCGATTGCCTTCGACTCCGGTGGTGTTGCTTCCGGTCCGATGACCGCAACCTTCCTGCTCCCGTTTGCCATGGGTGCCTGCGAAGCCGTTGGTGGCAATATCATTACAGATGCCTTTGGTATCGTAGCCATGGTTGCCATGACTCCTCTGATAACCATTCAGATTATGGGCGTCATCTTCCGTGTAAAAGAGAACAAGCTTCACAAAGCTATGGCAAGTCAAAAGAGCCTTGTTTCACTGGATACTTATGATGATACGGAAATTATCGAGTTGTAATTTACAGACTTATTGAAAGGCATGGGAATATATGGGAAATTTATATTTGATGACAACAATTGTCGACAGAAAAGACGTTGATAAATATCTGAACTTATACCGTGAAAATGACTTACATGTTACATACCTGACTCTTGGTTTTGGTACTGTTGCAAATGAAATCCTCGATTATCTCGGATTAGACTCCTCGGAAAAAGCAGTAGCCTTCTCCGTTTTAGAGGAACAGACATGGGTTATAATTAAAAAGCAGTTAGAGAAAAAGCTTAGAATTGATGCTGCAGGCAGTGGTATTGCCTTTATCATTCCATTGAGCAGTGTCGGTGGAAAAAAGACATTACAATTTTTATTGGGAAGCCAGGATTATCAGAAAGAGGAGGAATCGACCTTGAAGAACACTATTCATGACCTGATTGTTGTAATTGCAGAACAAGGATATACTAATATGATTATGGATGCAGCAAGAGCTGCCGGTGCTTACGGCGGAACCGTTGTTCATGCTAAGGGAACCGGTATGGAAGCAGCCGAAAAGTTTATGGGCGTATCACTCGCTGCCGAAAAGGAAATGGTTTTCATCGTTACAAAAACAGAGCAGAAAAATGCCATTATGCAGGCAATCATGAAGGACGCCGGCTTAGACAGCAAGGCAAAGTCCATCTTATTCTCTCTTCCTGTAACCGATACAGCAGGATTAAGATTAATTGAAGATTAGTGCCGGTCAGCACGTATACCAAAGGGGAATGTATTTGCACATTCCCCTTTTCTTATCCCTTCATTAACCCGCTCATCATACAGCCTCCTGCTGCCCCTGCCTCTTTTATCAATACCATATTGTCTGCATTGATTCCACCAATGGCATACACAGGGATATCTACTGCATTGCAAACTTCCCGCAGGAATTCCAAGCCTCTTGGCGGAACGTCTTTTTTACAATCCGTCTCAAAGATATGCCCTGCGATAATGTAGGTACAGCCAAGCTCTTTGGCTTTTTTTGCCTCTTCTGCGGAATGACAGGAAGCTCCAAGAATCGTAAACATTTTCCGTTCCTCTTCTGTCATCTCCGCAAGAACCGCTAACGGCACATGCAGCGCCTTTACTGCAAGCTCCTTTGCCACTTCTGTAAAATTATGCAAGGCACAGGGAACTTCATATTTTCCGCATATCTTTATTACTGCCAGCGCAAGCTCTTTGTATTCCTCTTCCGATAAATCCTTTTCCCGTAGAATCATGCCTGCCGGTGCCATTTGCGCTATCTCTTCTATTCGAACAAGAAAATCTTTTTCACAAAGCTTACGGTTTGTTACACATAATATATCAGACATACAGATAATCGTTCAGCACAGGCTGTAAGCCTTCCTTTTCCATATCCTGATACATCGTTTGGAAATTACGGCTATCATTGATTTCAAACTGCTCATCGCCCGCCGTGCTGTCGCTCTCCTTTCCGGTGTATTTACTCTCATGGTCACCGATTCCCGTAGATACGCCTGCGGACACCTTCGTTGCCGCAATTTTCACGATTCCGTTACGAAACTCGGCACTTTCACGCGAAGAAACAGTAATTCCCACAAACGGCAGGAAGATTCGATAAGCGCAGATAATCTGGCACAGCTGCTTCTCATGCACATCAAGCGGATTTATTTTTTCATTATTGATAATCGGCCTTAAACGCGGACAGGAAAGTGACATCTCTGCCTGCGGATATTTTCGTTGCAGATAGTAAACATGCAGTGCACTTGCCAGCGCATCCTTACGAAAATCCGCAAGTCCCAATAATGCCGAAAAGGCAACGCCCCTCATTCCGCCTCTTATAGCCCTTTCCTGCGCATCAAAGCGGTATGACCAGACACGCTTATGCCCCAGCAAGTGAAGTGTCTCATATTTTTCAGCATCATAGGTTTCCTGAAAAACAGTAACGTAATCTGCTCCGCATTCATGCAGATAACGATACTCATCCGTATTTACCGGATAGATTTCCAGACCAACCATTCTGAAATACTTATGCGCGAGCTTACAGGCTTCCCCTATGTATTTCACGTCACTCATCGCACGGCTTTCGCCCGTAAGAATCAGGATTTCCTCCATTCCGGAATCTGCAATTACCTGCATCTCATGCTCAATCTGCTCCAGGGAAAGCTTCATGCGATTGATATGGTTATAGCAATTAAAGCCGCAGTACACACAGTAGTTCTCACAGTAATTTGCTATATATAACGGTGTAAATAGATACACGGTATTACCAAAATGCTTTCTTGTCTCCATTCTTGCCTTTTGTGCCAGCTGCTCCAGAAACGGCTCTGCCGCCGGAGACAGTAAGGCTTTGAAGTCCTCTATCGTACAAAACTCATGCTCCAAGGCGGCTCTTACATCTTCTGCGCTGTATTTTTCATAATCGTATGCGTTCATCTGCGCAATCACTTTGTCACAGATATCAGACTCAATCTGCTCCATGCCGGGCAGATACTCCATATAATTTTTTCTTGATGCCGGTTCCCTTTCCAGTCGATGCTTTCTCTCGATTGCTTCCGCTGAAAGATACTCCGAATCAACAAAATATTGATTTTCCATTGATATAATCATGCCTTTCCACTACCTGCAAGCTTGAGCTCCGGGCTAAATATTGCAGTTTCCATATCCTTCGTACTTAATCCCGTAAAAATCCGGTCAACGGGTCCGATGCCTCTGCACCTCTGACGAGAACTCTTCCAAGCCCTGATAAATATGCCTTTCTTCCGGCCTCGATTGCCTGCCGGAAGGCTGACGCCATCAGCGGCAGGTCACCTGCGGTTGCAAGGGCTGTATTTGCCATTATCGCTGCCGCTCCCATTTCCATTGCTTCGCAAGCCTGTGACGGTCTTCCGATACCTGCATCCACAATAATCGGAAGGTCTATCTCATGAATCAGAATCTGTATAAAATCCCGTGTTGCCAGTCCTTTATTGGAGCCTATCGGCGCTGCCAGCGGCATAACGGCTGCTGCACCCGCATTTACCAGATCTCTTGCCACATTTAAGTCGGGATACATATACGGCATTACCACAAAGCCTTCCTTTGCAAGACTCTCTGTTGCTTTGATTGTTTCGGCATTATCCGGCAGCAGATACTTAGTATCACGCATAATCTCTATTTTTACAAAATCACCACAGCCAAGCTCTCTTGCAAGGCGCGCAATACGAACTGCCTCCTCGGCTGTTCTTGCACCGGAGGTATTCGGCAGCAGGGTGACCCCGTTGGGAATGTAATCAAGTATATTTTCCTGTTCCTTAGTATTGGCGCGTCTGACCGCCAGCGTAATAATCTCCGCTCCGGCGTCTCTTACCGCAGCTTCTATCAGATTCAGGGAATATTTACCCGAGCCAAGAATGAATCTTGAGCTAAATTCATGTCCGCCTATGATCAACTTGTCATTTGTCTGCATCTTTATAACCATACCTTTCTGTCGCAATCACGATACCAAATCGTTTATCGTAATTATTCAGTTCTTTCATAAATACGATGCAAAAATCCATTAAAAATTGCTTCACAATGGAATTTTTGCACTCACGAATCACATTCTTACGGTTCATATTCTTCCATCAGTATCCGTAAAACCATATGTGCCTGATGTGCCGCACAGGTCATAACGCGAGGTGAAACAAGCCCGATGCCGTCCTCTATATTGCTGACACCATCTCCACATAAGTAAAAATGCTTTGTTACTTTTCTTGTTGTAATACTGTTAGCAGAGTCAAAGCCTGCCATGCCGGAGCCTGAAACCAGATATTTCTCCGGCATATGCTCTAAAACGCCATTTACCAGCATTGCCTTTTCCTCTGCTTTATCAAAGGCTTCGCATATGATTGTTTCTGCGTCCAATAATTCTTTTATGTTCTGCTCTGTAATTCGCGCGGTATCCGTAACCACTTCACAATACGGTGCAATTGCCTTCAATGTATCGGCAAGCGCCTGCGTCTTATCCATTCCAAGCTGCGAAACGGCATACTGCTGCCTGTTCAGATTGGATATATCAACCTTATCAAAATCAATCAGGTGCAGCTTCCCGATTCCGGCGCGTGCAAGCATAATTGCAATATTGGAGCCCAGTCCGCCAAGACCACAGATGGCAACCGAAGCCTGTGCGAACTTCCTCTGCGCCTCTGCGCCATGTCGTTCCTCTAATGCACGGTACATTTCTTCTCTTGTCGGAATTCCTGCCAAATCAACCACCTCCTACAAAGCTGACCACTTCTATCACATCATCCTCCTGAATGGTCACTGCATCGTATTGTGACTTGGGAACAATCTCTCCATTTTGTTCAATAGCAATTCTTTTTTGGTCATAGCTTGTCGTCTGCAGATACTCCGAAATGGTCTTTCCGGCCGCATCGACAAGGTTACCGTTGATTTTTACCATAATTATATTCTCCTTCTTGGCGCTTGCGCGAATAAGCACCTCGTGAATGTCCGTGAATAACCATGACTTTGCTTATTCGCGCAAAAAGGGACGTTACCAACAGGTAACG
>CAYLWP010000131.1:0-7421 GCA_964387365.1 uncultured Roseburia sp.
TTTCTGTTGATGCAGCATGGAGCTTAAGCCGTGATGTTAAGCATGTAATTAATGTAGATGATATTTATACTCAGTGTGATTTTATCACCGTTCATGTTCCGCTTATGGATTCTACAAGAGGAATGATTAACGCAGAAGCGATTGAAAAGATGAAGCCGGGCGTTATTATTCTTAACTTTGCAAGAGACCTTCTTGCTAACGAAAAGGATGTTCTTGCAGGATTAGAGGCAGGTAAGATCAGAAAGTATGTATCTGACTTTGCTAATACTACAACAGCAGGTCATCCGGGATGTATTGTAATTCCTCATCTTGGAGCATCTACAGAGGAATCTGAAGATAACTGTGCTATGATGGCAGTTGATGAGCTGAAGAATTACCTTGAGAACGGTAATATCAAGAATAGTGTAAACTATCCAAACTGTGACATGGGCGTATGTACTATGGCAGGAAGAGTTGCTGTATTACATAAGAATATTGCCAATATGATTACAAAGTTTACAGGTGTATTCGGTGAAGCCGGAATCAATATCTCTGACATGACAAATAAGTCAAAAGGCGATTACGCATATACACTTATGGATATCGAAGCTCCTGCAACAGATGATATTGTTGCGAAGCTGAACAGTATTGAAGGCGTATTCCGTGTAAGAGTTGTAAAATAAAAGCAAGCGGAACGCTGTTCTGATTTTAAGACAGATATCGTGTGATATCTGTCTTTTTTTGCGCAAAAAAAGACCGTTTGTGCACTATATTATCCGGCGCATTTAGAACTATTCCGACATTTTTGTATAATATGCAGCAGCATAAAAAACAAAATATGTACAAAAAAAGTTAATAATACCAAAAATTACACAAATAATGGTTGACAATAATGCAGTTCTATGTAATAATTTAAACATAAGAACAGCGTTACATAATTCAAAGAAACAATGTTCTGTGTAAAAGGTTTTGTTTGTGTAAAAGGGGAATTTCCTAACGTGTAAAAGGTATTTTGTGTAAAAGGAAAAATTGTGTAAAAGGTCTTTGTGTAAAACTTGTTTGTGTAAAAGGGGAATTCTTTCGAAAATGTGTAAAGGGAAGAAAAAGGATGCTTGGGGGAGCATCCTTTTTTCGTGCAGTGCGCAAATCTGTGCGGTGTTTATTCCTAAGAATATTTTGGCTAATTTATGGAAAATGTGTCATGAACATCGCCGTACTGTGTCATGTTTCCGATTGTGTTCTGGAATTTTCTCTGTGTAGCAACATTCGCTTCGCTGGCAAGATCCATGTACTTAATGAAGATATCCTCGATGCCGGTATTCATTTCCTTTGCAATCTCTTCCATAACAGGTCTGAGCTTTTCGAGCTGGAAGGATACCTTTGTTTTCTGTGGGTCTATGTCCTGTAATACGCTGTCTGCATATGCATTAATGCGGTCAAGAAATGCTCTGTCTTCTGCTGTCATAATTCTTCGTCCTTTCTGATTTCTGTAATACTCCATAACTATTCAACATAATCTATGGCTTGTTTTTTAATGATTTTCTAAAAGTTCTATTTATTCTAACACTATCCTTGGTTCTTGTCAAAAATACAAGCCTGAAGTTTTTCAAACTAATATCTTTCTTTTCCGAATATATTTTGATACAATAAAAAAGATTTAAATTACGAGTCGTGTGAAACGCACAGAGAAAATGGAGGAAAGAGTAATGGCAGTAATTAGACCTTTTAGAGCATACAGACCCCGAGTTGGATTAGAGGCGGAGATTGCGGCACTTCCTTATGATGTTTACAACAGGGAAGAGGCTGTAGCGGAGGTTAAAGGAAAACCTCTTTCCTTTTTGAATATTGACAGAGCAGAAACACAGTTTGATGCTACGGTAGATACCTATGATGACAGAGTATATCAGAAGGCGCATGATTTATTATGGGAAATGATTGAGAAGGGACAGTTTGTTCAGGAGGACAAGCCGGTTTACTATATTTATGAGCTGACTATGAATGGAAGAGTGCAGACCGGAATTGTTGCCTGTGCAAGTGTTGATGATTACCAGAATCAGATTATTAAGAAGCATGAGAATACCAGAGCGGACAAGGAGCTTGACCGTATCCGTCATGTAGACACCTGTAATGCGCAGACCGGACCTATCTTTTTGGCATATCGTGCAAACGATGTATTAAGAGAGATACTTGGCAGAACCAAGCAGGATAAGGCATTGTATGACTTTACTTCTGAGGATGGTATTACTCATCGCGTCTGGTGTATTGATAAGGAAGCGGATGTAGCGGCAATTCAGAATACGTTTGCGGGAATTGAGCAGATTTATATCGCTGACGGACATCACAGATGTGCTTCCGCTGTAAAGGTAGGCCTGAAAAAGAGAGAAGAGAATCCGGCATACACAGGCGAAGAGGAATTTAACTATTTCCTGTCTGTTCTTTTTGCGGATGAAGAGCTGATGATTATGGATTATAATCGTGTGGTTAAGGATTTGAACGGATTAAGTCAGGAAGTATTTTTGCAGAAGGTGCAGGAGGTATTTGATATTGCGGAGCAGGGAAGCACCTGCCATAAGCCTGAGAAAAAGGGACAGATTTCCATGCTTTTGGAGGATACCTGGTATCTTTTAGAGGTGAAAGCACAATACTGTAATGACGATCCGGTTGATGGTCTGGATGTAGCTATTTTACAGAATCACTGCCTGGCACCGGTTCTTGGAATTGAAGATCCAAAGACGGACAAGAGAATTGACTTTATCGGCGGAATCCGTGGTATTGCAGAGCTTGAGAGACGGGTAAAGACGGACTGTGCCGTAGCCTTTGCTATGTATCCGACCTCTATCCATGAGCTGTTTGGTGTTGCTGATGCTAATCGCCTGATGCCGCCAAAGTCTACCTGGTTTGAGCCGAAGCTGAGAAGCGGCTTGTTTATTCATGCGTTATCTTAATGCACTGAATTAAAATCAAACGTAAAGTGAATAGATTATAACAGAGATATACTGGTATTGCCTGCATTTCTCTGTGTTTTTTAGATTTGAGTTGTTCAATTTAGAAAAGTATATTTCGGGAGTGGATTTATGACACAGGAAGAATTACAGGAGTTAAATAAAAGCGTGAATGCCTTGGAACAATTCCTGACAGATTTGCCGGAAAAGGCCTTGAACCTTGGAATCCGTGTGGTATTGGCGGTTGTTATTTTAATCGTAGGGCATAAGCTTTTTAAAATCCTACGAAAGATTGTAAAAAAATCATTGTTTCGAGCGGACGCAGAGCTTGGCGTGATTCAGTTTATTGACAGTCTGTTGAAAATTGTTTTTGATATTGTGTTAGTGCTGATGGTTGCCGGTAATTTTGGCTTGGATGCCACTAGCGTTGTGGCTCTGATGGGAAGCGCCGGTGTCGCTATTGGTCTGGCATTACAGGGAAGCCTTAGCAATATAGCAGGCGGTATATTGATCCTGTTGCTCAAGCCCTTCCGTGTAGGGGATTATATCATCGAGGATTCCAATGGCAATGAGGGAACGGTAAAGGAAATCGGAATCTTTTTCACGAAGCTGCAGACAGGAGATAATAAGATTGTTATTCTTCCAAACGGAACCTTAGCCAATAATTCCATGACTAATTTCTCTGAGGCACATGACAGGAGAGTGGATGTGACGGTTGGTATTTCCTATGAGGCTGATATCAAAAAGGCGAAGGACATTTTGCAGAGAATTATTGATGAGGATGCAGATGTCAGGCAGGACGATACCAAGAAGGTTTTTGTGGATTCGCTTGGCGCCAGTGAGGTTGTGCTTGGCGTGCGGGTTTACTGCGAAAATGCGAAGTACTGGGAGTTGAAGTGGAGATTGCTGGAAACGATTAAGCTTACATTTGACAAGGAAAATATCGAGATTCCGTATCAGCAGATTTCCGTGCATGTGAATCACTAAAAAGGCTTTACACCCTTTTTTGCAAACATTATTGCATTATCAATGAAAATCTACTTGAATTATTGTAAACTAAGTATTATAATAATTATTGCTTGTTGTTCAGATTCAATAGTTTGACACAGGTATAGAATAAGTGATGATATGCAGAACGCTTTCGTGGCGCAGTTGGTAGCGCAACTGATTCGTAATCAGTAGGTCGAGGGTTCGAGTCCCTTCGAAAGCTTTACAAGGAATGGAGAAGTGCTTGCTGTTGTGAAACGGCAAGCACTTTCTGTGATAACAGCCCGCAAGCGATGTCATGCCTGCACGAATTACCCCATTTTCTCCACAATTTTCTTCTCCAGTACATTCAATCCCCAATAGATAATCATGGCAATCATACAGAGAATAACTATGCTGAGTATGACAAGATCCAGTTTAAAGGTCTGGCTTCCGTAGATGATAAGATAGCCCAGTCCGCGTCTGCCGGCGAGGAATTCGCCGATGATAACGCCAACCAAAGCAAGACCGATATTTACCTTGGAAACGGATATGAAGGCAGGCAGATTCCCCGGGAAAACAACCTTGGTAAAGGCCTGAATTCGTGTTCCGCCAAGTGTTTCAACGAGCTTTAACCGTTCTGGGTCTGTTTGCCGGAAGGTTTGGTACAGGCTCAGAATGCAGCCAAATACGCCGACGGACATACCGCATAGAATAATGGTTTTTGAACCGGTTCCGAGCCACACGATGATAAGGGGCGCCAGCGCTGATTTCGGCAGGCTGTTCAGTATAATCAAAAACGGCTCAAACATCTTACCCAGAACAGGGTAAAACCAAAACAGAGTGGCAGCAAGCAGTGAACAGAGGATTATTAGCAGAAAGCTGACACCCGATTCCATCAGGGTAACTCCAATATGCTCTAACAGTGACATATTTTTGATATCGTGAAGAAAAAGTGTTCCGATTGCAATCGGAGAGCTGAAGTAAAAATCATCAATCCAGCCAATATCAGCCGCAATCTGCCATAGAATTAAAAAGCCCGCAAAAATCAGGACTCTGCTCCAGATAATAAACAGCTTCTGTATCCGGATATTCTTTAGATAAGCCTTTTGACCATCGGAAAAAGAGCTGGTTTTTATATCATTTTTCATGTTGCAAATCCCTCCATATCTGATCAAAATATTCCTGAAAAAGAGGTGATTTTCTCACCGAATCCCTTACTACCCCGTTTCTTTCAAATTCAATGGAAATGATATTTTTGGTACGGCATGGTGATTTGGACAGGATCATAACGGTATCCGCCATGGCAACAGCCTCGGAAATATCATGTGTGACAAGAATCGCAGTCTTATGCTCGGATTTGATAATGTTGTGCACATCCATGGATACGTTCAGCCTTGTTTGATAATCCAGCGCACTAAAGGGCTCGTCTAAAAGTAATAAATCAGGCTTGAGTGCGAGTGTTCGGATTAATGCAATTCGTTGACGCATGCCGCCGGAGAGTGCAGAGGGTTTTTGCTTTTTTACATCAGCCAGATGATATTTTTCCAGCAATTCTTCGACAAAGCCAAGATTGTCGCTGTTCATTTTGCGTTGTATCTCAAGACCAAGCAGGATATTATGATAGACGTCACGCCATTCAAGCAGGTGGTCATGCTGCAGCATATAGCCGATTTTCGGCACGCTGAAATCCTCCGAATAGAAGGTGAGAGATCCGGTTGTGGGCTTGAGAAGCCCTGCAATTAAGGAAAGAATGGTTGACTTTCCGCAGCCGCTTGGTCCGACAAAGGCAGTAAAGCTTCCTTTTTCAACAGAAAAGTTCAAATCATTTATGACTTCGATTTCTCCTAAAGCACTGTAATAAGAGAAATTAACATGTTCCAGTCGCAGAAAGGGTTTGTTGCTCACGTTTTCACATCCTTATCTTTTTCATATATCATATGATATGAAAAAAAGCCGGAAGGGTGTTAAAAAAGAGATTGCTTAAAGGAAAATCTATGCAAAAAGTCCATAATATTTATGCAATTGACGTTAATATTATGAATAATCATTCTTGATTCGACAAAGAACTTATGTTAAATTAGGAACTAGTATATCGTTCTTGTCACAAAGATGCTGTGACGAGGAGCGCAATACGAAACTTTTACATATGGAGGATATGACTATGGCACAGCTTTGGGGCGGTCGTTTCACAAAGGAAACAGACAAATTCGCATACGATTTTCAGGCTTCTATATCTTTCGATAAGAGATTATATGCTGAGGATATCAAGGGCAGCATGGCACATGCCAGAATGCTTGCCAAGCAGGGTATTCTGACAACGGATGAGATGCAGCAGATTTTAACCGGTCTGGAAGGCATTTTGAAGGATGTTGAAGAAGGTAAGCTTGAAATTACTGAGGAATACGAAGATATTCACAGCTTTGTAGAGGCAATTTTGACAGACAGAATCGGAGAGGCAGGTAAGAAGCTGCATACAGGAAGAAGTCGTAATGATCAGATTTCTCTTGATATGAAGCTTTATGTCAGAAAAGAGATTATTCAGATTAATGATCTTTTAAAAGAGCTGCTTGAAACGTTGATTCGTATGATGGAAGAGCATCTGGAAACTTATATGCCCGGTTTTACCCATTTGCAGAAGGCACAGCCTGTAACGCTTGCCCATCATCTTGGTGCCTATTTTGAGATGTTTAAACGTGACAGACAGCGTTTGGACGATATCTATGACAGAATGAATTACTGTCCGCTTGGAAGTGGTGCATTTGCGGGAACTACTTATCCGCTGGACAGAGCATATACCGCAGAGCTGCTTGATTTTAATGGTCCGACATTAAACAGTCAGGACTCCGTATCCGACAGAGATTACATTATCGAGCTGTTGTCTGCCTTGTCAACCATTATGATGCATTTGAGCCGTTTCTGCGAAGAGATTATTATCTGGAATTCCAATGAATACCGCTTTGTAGAGATGGACGATGCTTATTCAACCGGAAGCAGTATTATGCCGCAGAAGAAGAATCCTGATATGGCAGAGCTGATTAAGGGTAAGACAGGACGTGTATACGGTGCGTTAATTTCTATCCTTACAACTATGAAGGGTCTGCCGCTTGCTTATGATAAGGATATTCAGGAGGATAAGGAATTCACCTTTGATGCGATTGACACGGTAAAGGGAAGCCTTAAGGTATTTATCGGCATGGTTAGTACGATGAGATTCAATAAGGAAATCATGCGTGAAAGTGCGATGAAGGGCTTTACCAATGCAACAGATGCAGCTGATTATCTTGTAAATCACGGTGTTGCATTCAGAGATGCACACGGCATCATCGGAAGATTGGTATTGTATTGTCAGGAAAAAGGCAAGGCAATCGACGAGCTTTCCTTAGAGGAACTTAAGGCAATCAGCCCTGTATTTGAGCAGGACGTATATCAGGAAATCAGTCTGGAATCCTGCGTAAATAAGAGAATGACAATCGGTGCTCCGGGACCGGATGCTATGAAGGAAGTTATTCGTATCAATAAGGAATATTTATC
>CAYLWP010000132.1:0-7372 GCA_964387365.1 uncultured Roseburia sp.
TCTGTTTCATGACGCATTGGTGTCTTTCGCAGAAAGACGGGTTATAAAAATGAAGCTTACTGATGAAATTACGAATATCCGTGGAATCGGTGAAAAAACGGCGGTATTTTACCACAAGTTAAATATTTATACGGTGCGTGATTTGATAGGATATTATCCGCGCGATTATGAGGAATGGCAGGATATTGTGCCGATTCCGGCACTTTGCACGGAAACGGTACAGTCGATTCGGGCAACCGTAGTGAGCAACCCGCAGACCGTGCATATAAAGAGGAACATGTCTATCACAACCGTACATGTGAAGGATGCGAGCGGCGGCATGTGTGAACTCACCTATTTTAATATGCCTTATATGAAAAATGTGTTGCAGGCAGGAAGACAGTATATATTACGCGGCCGTGTTGTAATCAGAAAAAATAAGCTTACCATGGAACATCCAAAGATTATTTCCGAGGCGGAATTTCAGCAGAATCTCCATAAGCTGACGCCGATTTACAGCACAACCAAGGGCTTGACGATACAGGCAATTTCGAAGTCTGTCCGTGCGGTGTTGGAGCAGCTTTCCCGGCAGGAGGACTATTTGCCGGAGGCAATTCGACGGGAATATCGTCTGCCTGATTTGACAGAAGCAATCCATGGAATTCATTTTCCTGATAGCAAAGACCAACTGATATGTGCAAGAAGAAGACTGGTTTTTGAGGAGTTTCTGTTCTTTATTCTGTCGGTAATGTCCTTAAAGGAAATGACGAAGCAGGAAATAAACGACGCACCGATGATGAAAATTGATGCATGTCAGGAGTTTATTGACAAGCTGCCGTATGAGCTTACGAATGCCCAGAAAAAGGTATGGCAAGAGATAGAGACTGACTTATGTTCGACACATCTGATGAACCGTCTTGTGCAGGGTGATGTCGGTTCCGGTAAAACAATAGTTGCAATACTGGCAAGCTTTATGTGTGTTATGAATCACAAGCAGGCTGCCTTTATGGCGCCGACAGAGGTTCTTGCCAAGCAGCACTATGAGTCGATTTTGGAGTTAACACAGCAGTATCAGCTTTCCTTTATTCCTGTTCTGTTGACAGGCTCGCTGACAGCAAAAGAAAAGAGAGAGGCCAAGGAAAAGATTAAGCTTGGACAATGCAATATTATCATAGGAACACAGGCATTGATTCAGGATAACGTGGAATATTATGATTTGAAGCTTGTTATTACCGATGAACAGCACAGATTCGGCGTGAAACAGCGTGAAACATTGGCGCAGAAGGGCATTCAGACGCATGTACTTGTTATGAGTGCGACGCCGATACCGCGAACACTTGCCCTGATTTTATATGGAGATTTGTCGATTTCTGTTATGGACGAGCTTCCGGCGAACAGACTTCCTATTAAGAATTGTGTCGTAGGTATAGACTATCGCAAAAAGGCCTACGAATTTATCGCAAAAGAGGTTGCCGCAGGAAGACAGGCATATGTAATCTGTCCGATGGTTGAGGCGTCCGAGGACGAAGAGGGCAGTCAGGCAGAACTGGAAAATGTAATTGATTATACAAAGAAGCTTCGCAGTGCATTGCCTGCATCAGTTAATGTGGCTTTTTTGCACGGACAAATGAAGCCGAAGGAAAAAAATACTATTATGGAAGAGTATTCTCAGGGAAAGATTCATGTGCTGGTTTCCACGACAGTAATTGAAGTAGGAATTAATGTTCCGAATGCAACGGTTATGATGGTAGAAAATGCAGAGCGCTTTGGACTGGCACAGCTGCATCAGCTCCGTGGACGTGTCGGAAGAGGAAAGCATCAGTCCTACTGTATCTTCATCAGTACGACCAAAAAGCCGGAAACATTGGAACGTTTGCAGGTGTTAAATAAGTCAAATGATGGCTTTTTTATTTCATCAGAGGATATGCGCCTGCGAGGACCGGGAGATTTGTTTGGTATCCGGCAAAGCGGACAGTTCCGTTTCCACTTGGGAGATATTTACCAGGATGCTGCGATTCTGCAGGAGGCGCAGGAATGTGCTGCTTCTCTGTGTGCTCCGTATACAGAAGAAAGTAATATGACTCTGCAGGAATATCAGCGTTTATGGAAATACTATAATGAGAATATTGCTTCAAGTGTTGACTTTATCAACATCTGACAGTAAACTCATAATAGCCGTTTCGGACGGATAATGTATGACTTTTGGGAGGTTTCATAATATTATGTCGAAAATAGCAATTGTTACCGATAGTAATAGCGGTATTACACAGGCGCAGGCAAAAGAACTGGGAATCAGTTGTGTGCCGATGCCTTTTATGATTGATGGAGAGACTTTTTTTGAAGAGATTACTTTAAAACGCGATGAATTTTATGCATTACTGTCTGCTGATGCGGATATTTCTACATCACAGCCGTCGCCGGATTCCATTATTCAGTTATGGGATACTTTGCTGGCTGAATATGACGAGGTTGTGCATATTCCTATGTCAAGCGGCTTGAGCGGCTCCTGTCAGACGGCAATGATGCTTGCTCAGGACTATAACGGAAAGGTGCATGTGGTAAATAACCAGCGTATTTCCGTAACGCAGAGACAGTCTGTTTTGGATGCGGTTATGCTTGCTGAACAGGGAAAGAGTGGTGTAGAAATCAAGAAAATTCTGGAAGCCGATAAGTTTAATTCCAGTATCTATATCATGATTGATACCTTGTATTATTTGAAAAAGGGCGGTCGTATCACACCGGCGGCAGCGGCTCTTGGCACTTTGCTTCGCTTAAAACCCGTACTTCAGATTCAGGGCGAAAAGCTGGATGCCTTTGCCAAGGCAAGAACAGTGAATCAGACAAAGTCTATTATGATGAATGCAATCAAAAATGATATTGAAAACCGGTTCGGTGGTGTATCCAAGGACAATCCGGTTTATCTGCAGATTGCACATACGCAGAATGAAGAGGCTGCAAAACAGCTTGGAGAAGAATTACAGGCGATGTTCCCGGATTATCCAATCTACATCGACCACTTATCCTTGAGCGTATCCTGCCATATCGGACCGGGATCACTTGCCGTTGCATGCTGTAAGAAGCTGACTTCTCGGGAAATATGAAAAACTGCCATCGGGTAGAATATATAAAAAGCATTCGTTTCGCATCGCTAGTATAGTGATTTTTAAGTAGCACTCTCACAAAATTATTCAGCGCAAAAAGTCCAGTTATTAATAAATCACTATACTAGGCTTAGAAGATGTGATAGCGGATGCTTTTATTTGAAAACCGACTTTTTTTGACATTTGGATGCCCAAAATGTATATTTGAGAAATTATGTATTGGAAAATCGGAAGTATTTGTTATTCTTTACTTAATTCAAGAAAACAGCCGGAAAGGGCAGACATCTGAATGGTAAGAGATGAGAAAGAAGGAATGAAATGGAGAAATCTAGAGGCAAACAAGCTGCAATTGCTTTGATTCTTAGTGCATTGATGGTTGGTGCTTTTGGGTGTCAAAAGAGCGCAGGCACGGAATTAAGTGAGACGGAATATCAAAGTCAAAATGAAGAAATAAGTGTAGCAGATGAGTTGTCAACTGAACAGACGTCTGATACAAAAAAGGAAGAAAGTAAATCAGAGGAAACAGAATCAACAGTCAGTTTGCCAGACGAAAAAACAATGGAAAAATTGGCTAAAATAGAGGAATTGGTAGACGAACATTTCCTTTTTGAGGCGGACGAACAGGCAAGACAGGATGCGATTCTTCGCGGATATGTAGACAGCTTAGGTGACCCTTATTCCTGCTATTTAACAGCGGAAGAATATGCTACTTACAAGGAAGAAAGAAGCGGTGATATGGGAACCGTTGGAGGAATTACATATTATTTTAATGATAATAAAGAAATGGCTGTTTTCGTAGTATATGGACCTGCAAAGAAAGCCGGTATTATGTCAGAAGATGTGATTATAAAGATTAATGGTGAGGACATCAGAAACAAGTCGCAAGATGTGGTCGATAATAAAATCCGTGAATTAATAGGAACGGAGATTTCTCTGACTATATACCGATCTTTTAATCAGAAGGAATATGAATTTTCAATACCTGCCGAGTTGATTGAGATGCCTTCGGTAGAGTATCAGATGCTGGAGAATAAGATAGGATATATAGATGTGTCATGGTTTAATGGCAATGCCTTGGAACGGTATTTTTTGGCTTTGGTAGAACTGAAGAAGCAGGGAATGGAGGGGCTGATTGTAGACCTTAGAGATAATTCGGGTGGCAGTGTAACTATCGCGACGGATATGTTGGATTATATGTTGCCCGCAGGTAAAATCTGTTATTCGGAGGATAAGGCTGGTAATGTGAGCAGTGAATATACTTCTACCGATGCGTATAAATTTGAAAAGCCACTTGTCATTCTGGTAAATGGAAACAGTGCCTCAGCTTCGGAACTGTTTGCCGGTGTCATTAAAGATTATGGAACCGGAACCATTATTGGAGAAAATACATTTGGTAAGGGCATTATACAAAGATACTATCCGCTGGCTGATGGTTCAGCAGTTAAACTTACGACGCAAAAGTGGTTTACACCAAGTGGAAACTGTATTCATGAAATAGGAGTTTGGCCCGATGTGGAAATCGTATTAGATAAAAATGCATACATGGAGTCCATGGGCAAAAAAGACAATCAGTTGCAGGCTGCAATTGACAATATTATGGAGAAGCTTGGGAAATAGCAATCGGAAAAACCACGGGAGAACAGCAAAATAGCGGAGGAACAAAATGACAATAAACTTAATATTCTGTCTGATTGTGGTAGGCGTGCTGACGGGGTGTATCGTCCTGAGCATGGCTCCATCTTTAAAAGGGGATTTACGACCAAAAAGGAAGCGGGACATGGAATGGGACTTGCCATTGTATCAGATATACTAAAAGAAAATCAGGGAAGCATTGCAGTGAAATCGGATGAAAAAAGAACCGAATTTACAGTCAGCTTCCGGAAAGGAGAAAGCTAATGGAGATGTTAGAAGTAATTGGACTTATTTTGTTAATTGCCGGATTTGTACTGGTGGGATTGGAAATGACACTTCCGGGATTTGGACTTCCGGGAATCAGTGGCATTATATGCCTTGTAGCAGGAATTGTATTAACTGCCGAAACGTTTTCGGGCGGAATTATCATGGCGATAATTGTGATTGTGATTCTCGCAATTATGCTGGCTGTGATTATGACAATTCTTGGGTCGGGTAAGATGAAAGCGCCGATTGTGTTGAACGAAGATGTAAAAGGTGAAAACGGATTTTTAAGTTCTTCCGATTTGGAATATCTTGTAGGAAAGGAAGGTGTGACGGTAACCGACTTACGACCGGCGGGAAAGGGTGATTTCGACGGAATAGAATTGGACATACTTTCCGAGGGAAAATACATACCGAAAGGTGAAAAAATCAGAATTAATAAGGTAAAAGATAATAAATTAATCGTAACGGAAATAATGAATTAGGAACGATTATGTATGGCTGATTGAAGCATGAAAATAAGCTGAAAAAGCTCGCTTATGATGGAGGGATAAATAATGTGAAAAGTGATATTTTTAACAATCGTGATTTTGTTACTGGTAGGGTTCTTTACACTGGTTCCGATGGGACTGTGGATTTCGGCGATTGCATCCGGTGTTAAGATTGGAATCTTGAACTTAATTGGTATGCGACTTCGTCGTGTCAGACCGGCGCACATCGTATTGCCGATGATCAAGGCGACAAAGGCAGGCTTAAAGCTTACTGTAAATCAGTTAGAAGCACACTTGCTCGCAGGCGGTAATGTGGATTCCGTGGTAAATGCGCTGATTGCGGCAGAAAGAGTGGGAATGAACCTTAATTTTGAACAGGCCTCTGCCATTGACCTTGCAGGGCGTGATGTGTTTGAAGCGGTAACTATGAGCGTTACGCCGAAGGTAATCGAAACCTCTTTGATTTCCACAGTGGCCAAGGACGGTATCGAGCTTTTGGTAAAAGCAAGAGTTACCGTTCGTACCAATATTGAAAGGCTGATTGGTGGCGCAGGAGAAGCTACCGTACTTGCAAGAATCGGTGAAGGTATTGTTACAACGGTTGGTTCTGCGCAGAGTCATAGTGAAGTATTGGAAAATCCGGACGAGATTTCCAAGCTGGTGCTGGGAAAAGGGCTTGATTCCGGTACAGCATTTGAAATCATTTCGATTGATATTGCGGACATTGATATCGGCAAAAATGTAGGCGCTAATTTGAAGAGCCTTCAGGCAGAGGCTGATAATAAGATTGCACAGGCAAGAGCTGAGGAAAGAAGAGCCATGGCGGTTGCGTTAGAGCAGGAAATGAGAGCAGAGGTTGTTAAGGCTGAGGCTGAGATTCCAAGAGCAATGGCAGAGGCATTAAGAAACGGACACATTGGTGTGATGGATTATTATAAACTGCAAAATGTAGAGGCGGATACCGAGATGAAAAAGGATATCGGAAAAGGCGCCAGTGCATTTGCAGAAAGTAAAAATAGGTGACGAACAGATGATAAAAGTAATGGTAGTGGAAGATGAGCAGGAAATCAGAAGAATACTGAAAAAGATGATTGAAAAACAGGATGGTTTTCAGGTGGTTGCAACCTGCGATGACTTTGCCTCTGGTATCACTGATTTTTTGAAATACAAGCCGGAAGTTGTTTTTATGGATATTGACTTAAAGGGCGAAAGCGGACTCGACTGTGCCAAAACCATGACTGAAATTGATCCTAAGATAAAAATCATATTTGCGACCGCACATAGCGAATATATGGCTAACGCTTTTGAAATTTATGCTTTTGATTATCTGGTAAAGCCGTTTAATCTGGAGAGAGTCGAAAAGACTCTTTCCAGAATCAGGGATATTGCAGCAAATGCTGTGAATGACGGTGCAGGCACCGGCGAGGTGGTAAAATCCGTAGAACAAAATAAAGATAAGCTTTTAATCAAAGGCAAGGAACAGCTGACCTTTATTGATAAGAAGGATATCATCCTGGTGGAGAGGCTTGACGGCGTAACCTATATTACCACTGCCGATCATACCTTCCAGACTTCGGTAGCTCTTGGAAATATTGAGGAAAAGCTGGATGCAAACGATTTTATGCGTTGCCATAAGTCTTATATTATCAATCTGTCCATGATATCCAAAATAGAAGTATACGGCAGATGGACCTATACCGTAAAACTGAAAAATACAGAAAAGACAGCACTGATGACTGCTCAAAAATATGAGGAAGTAAAGCAGTTGTATGAGTAAGGGAAAATTAGGTATTAAGTAATATAGTATGCCTTGACAAAACCGCATGAGAGGTAGAAAATAACAATAGAACAATCAGAACCACCGGCTTAGCCGGTGGTTTGTTCACGCCCTATAAGGGCTCATTA
>CAYLWP010000133.1:0-7372 GCA_964387365.1 uncultured Roseburia sp.
GGAATCAGGTGCTTTCTATCTTTTTATTTTCCTACAAAAACTTTACCCTAGCATATTTGCCGATTTGGCTTGATGTTTCCTGAATCAGATATATTAGATTCTCTTGAGATTTGACATGTTTTTGTTATTATACACGATTTTTGCCCTTTGGCAAGTTTAAATGTAATAATTCGGTTGTAATGTAATAAATAGCCATTGCCTGTCACACAAAAACACTCTGCATGAAAGCAGTGTCCAGCTAGTAAACTGCTTTCACGCAGAGTGATGTGTGTTCTCTGTTTATAGAGATTTACAGCCGCGGAAATACTACTCTTCCCTCGCCCATCCGTAAGAATACTTCACAGCCCTGTTCCAGCCGTTCACCTTCTTTGTTCTCTCTTCCGCAGAGATTTCCGGTTCAAAGGTGCGGTCGATTCCGGAGTTCCGAACGACATCCTCCCTGCTCTTCCAGTAGCCTACGGCAAGTCCTGCCAGATACGCTGCGCCCATCGCTGTTGTTTCTACACAGATGGGGCGGTTGACCGGCGCATTGCTGATATCTGCCTGCATCTGCATCAACAGGTTGTTGGCGCAGGCGCCTCCGTCCACCTTCAGGGCTTCGAGCCTGATTCCCGAATCAGCCCGCATTGCCTGCAGGACATCATTTACCTGATAGGCAAGTGATTCCAGCGTCGCACGGATGATATGATATTTGCTGACACCGCGGGTAATGCCGACGATGGTTCCTCTTGCATACTGGTCCCAGTGCGGAGCACCCAGTCCGGTAAATGCAGGTACGACATAACAGCCGTTGGTGTCCTTCACCTTTTTTGCCATGTATTCGGAATCGGTTGCGCTGTCGATAAACTTCATCTCGTCACGAAGCCACTGAATCGCTGCTCCGGCAACGAAGATAGAGCCTTCAAGTGCGTACTCGACCTTACCGTCAAAGCCCCATGCAATCGTGGTTACGAGCCCGTTTTTCGAGAATACCGGTTTCTCACCTGTATTCATCAGCAGAAAGCAGCCTGTTCCGTAGGTATTCTTTGCTTCTCCGGGCTTGAAGCAGGTCTGTCCGAATAACGCTGCCTGCTGGTCTCCCGCCGCACCGGCAATCGGTATCGGCGCACCGAAGAATTCCGGATGCGCATTACCATAGACATAGCTTGACGGCCTGACCTCCGGAAGCATGCACTTTGGAATAGCAAGCTCCTCCAGAATCTCGTCATCCCACGCCAAGGTATTGATATTAAACATCATGGTTCTTGATGCATTGGAATAGTCCGTCACATGAACAGCACCCTTGGTCAGCTTCCAGATTAACCAGGTTTCCACCGTGCCAAACAGAAGCTCTCCCTTCTCCGCTCTTTCTCTTGCGCCCTCTACATTTTCCAGAATCCAGCGCACCTTCGTTGCGGAAAAATAAGCATCAATAACAAGGCCTGTCTTTTGTCTGAACTTCTCTGTTAACCCCTTACGCTTTAAGGAATCCGCATACTCTGCGGTTCTGCGGCACTGCCATACGATAGCATTCGTTACAGGCTCCCCTGTTTCCTTATCCCATACAATTGCAGTCTCTCGCTGATTGGTGATTCCGATTGCCGCAATCTCTGCCGGTGTTGCTCCGATATTGGAAATTGCCTCTCTTGCCACCTCAAGCTGTGTGGACCAGATTTCCTCCGCATCATGCTCTACCCAGCCGGGTTTCGGAAAAAACTGTGTAAATTCCTTCTGTGCCACACTGCATATTTCGCCTTTTCCATTAAAAAGAATACATCTGTTGCTTGTTGTCCCGGCATCCAGCGCCATAACATACTTTGCCATTCGTATCCCCCGTTCCTTGTCAGTTTTCATAGCTTGGACTTCTCTCTGCCGGGAGTCCGCTAATCGCGTCAATCAGTTCTCCGGTTACCGGGTCTACTACATTAATCGGTCCGGGCTGTGTTTCCTCCGGTGTTGTACCTTCCCCCTCCGATGCACCTGCTTCTGCGCCCTCCGGCTCGGCACCTTCTCTGCCTTCACCACCGGCCTGTGGGTCTGCTTCACCCTCTGCTACCGGAGTCTGTACGGATGCACCGAGTGCTGCTTCTGCCTCTGCCTGCTCGGTAATGGTCATTTCCTCTGTCCTGCTGATATGCAGATAAGGCAGTACCTCTGTTAAAATATTTCTTACAATTCCCGTTGCGTAGGAGGCATGCGGCTGATCCTCCACATTCGGTTCATCAATGACTACATAGATTACAACCTGTGGGTCATCTGCCGGCGCATATCCGATAAAGGAAACAACGTAATTCGTCTTATCTCTCGGAACCTTCTCCGCCGTACCTGTTTTTCCGCCTATTGCATAGCCTGCCGGTCTTGCTGTCTTACCGGTACCTTCGGAAACGGTTGCATACAGATACTCTCTCATTCTTGCCGATGTGGTAGCGGATATGGTCTGCTTTAACACTCTCGGTTCTATGTTCTTCACGGTATCACCGCCGGAATTCGTTATCTTACTGACCATATGCGGTTCATAGTAATAACCGCCATTGATGATAGATGAAAATGCGCTTGCCATTTCAATCATGGTAACATTATAGCCCTGTCCGAACGATGAGGTCGCAAGCTCTGTCTGTCCCATCGTATTCTCGTTAAATACCAGAGAAGCTGTTCTTGCCTCACCGGCAAGGTCAATATTGGTTCGCAGTCCGATGTTAAATACCTTATTAAACTTAAGCAGATCCTGAGCACCGATTGCTTCACCCATTTTCATCAGGGCAACGTTACAGGACTGTTCTAACGCACCGCTAAAATCCAATACGCCGTGTCCTCTTGTCAGGTTACAGTTAATCTTTCTGTCAGCCACTTCAAGAGAGCCTGTACACTCATAGCTTTCGTTACCGATAAGCCTACCGCTTTCCAGTCCTGCTGCCATGGTTATGGTCTTTGCCGTAGATCCCGGCTCATAGGTATCGGAGATACAGAAGTTTCTCCACAGCTTATTCAGTGTCTCAAAGTAGGTATCATTATCCTGCATTTCCTGAATCTGTTCTTCCGTGTAATACGCTGAGATATCCCTCGGTGTATTCAGGTCAAAGTCCGGATAGCTTGCCATCGCATATATCTCGCCGTTATTCGGATTCATCATAATAGCCGCAATATTTTTTGCGCCTAAGCCTTCCTTATGCTCGTTCTTATGCTCTTCATTAAACTGTTTCAGATACTTCTCCACGATTGCCTGGATATTCGCATCAATGGTCGATACGAGAGAATTACCGTCAACAGCTGCTATCGTTGTTCGCTCGAGTGCGGCATCATCGTTCAGATAGCCGTACTCCCTGCCGTTTGTCCCGTTCAGCTCATCATTGTAAAATTCTTCGAGTCCGTAGGTTCCGTTATTATCCGTACCTGTAAAGCCTATTACGTCACAGGCAAGGGTATTATTCGGATAGCGTCTGATGTATTCCTCTTCAAACCATACACCGTCCACTTTTCCGATATTCACTTCACTTTCCGCAGCCCGCTGATTATACGCTTCCTTTTTTTCCAAAAACGGACTGATTTCTTCATAGGTCAGTCTTTTTTTCAGCACATGGTACTGGGAGCTTGGATGCTCCTTGATATACTTCTCCAATTCACTTCTGTCGAGTCCGAAGCTCTGAACGAGCGCATCTACGGTTGGCGACTGATTCTTCTTATCGTTCAGCATAACCTTACAGTCAAGGACAACGTTATATACCTTTTCGCTGACTGCCAGAATCGTTCCGTTTCTATCGGTAATGGTTCCCCGCTTAAAGGGAAGCGTTGTGGAATCATACCGCTGCTGTGACAATATTTTTTTCTGATAGTCTGCCTGATTGTCTCCGGTAATATTGACCAGCCGTACGCACAACCCTGCAAAAGCCAGTAGTATGATAATAATCATAACTGCCAGCTTTTCTCTTACAATTCTTCGATGTAATTTTTCTTTTCTCCGTTTTACCGGTTTACGTCTTTCTGCCATGTTATTACCACCTGCTTTCCCTTTACACTACTCAATATCCGGTATCTCCTTATACTGCCTTACATAGTCGCTTCCTTCACCAGAATAGGTAATAACCTGTCCATCCTTTGCATATTTCATACCAAGCTCATTGATGGCGATTCGCTTGATTTCCTCAAGATCCACGTCGCTCATAATCTTGGTATATTCTTCATCATTTGCCAGCCGCAGATTATTCAGCTGACTTTCTAACTGTGAGATATGATTCATTCTATTTGTAATATCTGCCTGAAGCTCAACATATCCTATCAGTACAACACACACAACAAGCATGGCAATCATCATAAAAAGAATATATCCAAAATTCATAGGTGATACTTTTGCACGTCTTTTTTCCTGCTGCCTTCTAACCTGGTCGGGCTGCTTTTTTTCCCGCCTAATCGGAACGGTCTGCAGCTTCCTTGCTGTATTTCCATCTATATAAATTCTGTCTTCCCTGATATTTCGATGCATCTGTGTGTTCGTACGCATTTGTGACGAACCTGCATGATTCATTTTTCTTCAACCTTTCCTTTACACATCGGATTTCCCTATCCGACAAATACCTGCATGTCATTCCCCCATGCTTCGCTCTCATTTGTCTCTTGCCTTTAACTTCTCTCAAATACTCTTAGCTTTGCACTCTTTGATCTCGAGTTCTCTTCCAACTCCTCACGGCTCGGCAAGATAGCCTTACGCGGAGTCGCTTTCCCTAACGGTTTCTTCCCGCATACGCAGATCGGAAATTCCGGCGGGCAGGTACATGGATTCTCCTTTTCCCGGTAAATTGTCTTGACTATCCTGTCCTCTAAGGAATGAAAGGTGATAATACACAGCCTTCCCCCCGGATTCAGCATCTCAATCATGTCATCCAATGAGTCTCTCAATACCTCAAGTTCATGATTGCACTCAATGCGAATTGCCTGAAATGTTCTTTTTGACGGGTGTCCTCCCGTCGCTCTCTTCTTGGCAGGAATCGCCGCCTTTATCAGTTCATTTAACTCAAAAGTCGTTTCAATCGGCTTCTTTTCCCTTGCTGCCACGATATGCTTTGCAATATTCTTGGCAAACTGGTCTTCGCCATAGTCTCTGATGATACGGTACAGGTCCTGCTCAGAGTAATCGTTAACGATATCTCTTGCGGTCAGACTCTGTCTCTGGTCCATTCGCATGTCCAGCGCTGTATCGTACTTATAGGTAAAGCCTCTCTCTACGGTATCAAGCTGATAGGAGGATACCCCCAGATCCAACACAATACCGTCCACCTTTGTAACTCCGATTTCCTCCAATGCAGCCCTTGCATTGCAGTAATTGTTGCGGATAATTGTTACCTTATCTCCAAATTCCTCCAGTCTTTTTCCGGCTGCACGAATCGCATCCGCATCCTGGTCTATTCCGATAAATCGTCCCTTATCTCCGAGGCGCTTACACACCTCATAGGCATGTCCGCCACCACCTAAGGTTCCGTCAAGATAAGTTCCGTCTTCTTTTATCATAAGTGAATCGATTGTTTCCTCTAACAAAACCGATTTATGCTTGAATTCCATTCGTATGCACCCCTTTTAAATCATCAATCCCAGATCTGACATGTGCTCTGCGATTTCTTCCATATCATCATATTGTGAAGCCTCGTCCCACTTAGCCTTGCTCCAGATTTCGATACGGCTTGCTACGCCAACCAGCACGACATCCTTGTCCAATCCTGCAAATTCCCTTAATACACCGGGAACCAGAATTCTTCCCTGCTTGTCCACCTCTACATTAGCGGCTCCTGCAAGGAAAAAACGTACAAACTTACGGGATTCCTTATTCATAAGCGGTAATGCCTTCAGCTTCTCCTCGAAAACGGACCATTCCTTGTTATCGTACACAAACAGACAGCCATCAAGTCCCTTCGTAATCACAAATTCATCGCCAAGTGCTTCTCTGAATTTGGACGGGACAATTAGCCTGCCCTTTGTATCTATCGTATGATTGTATTCACCCATGAACATGCCAATCACCCGCTTTCGAATCGTGGAGTTTGGATTATATCCACCACTTTGTGCCACTTCAAACCACTTTCCTCCACTTTTAAGTTCATTTTACATGAAAATTGGTCAAATAACAAGTCTTTCCTTCGATTTTATACACATGAACACGGTTTTTTTATTTCTTGTTTTTTCGCGTAATCCCGCCGTTTTCGGCTTCTGAACAAACAAAAGTGGTAGATAATCCCAAAATATTGGGATTATCTACCACTTTTTATACAAGATCAAACAAGCTTATCTGATTCGACTCCGGAATATCCCCTAAAAGCCCCAGGCTTCCCATCAAATCAATAATTGTTTTCGATACCTTGGTACGGCTTCTGAAATCGTCCTTTGATAAGAACGGGCCGTCCTTAGCCGCTTCCATAATCGCATCTGCTGCTTTTTCACCCAAGCCGTCAATACTGCTGAGTGACGGTAATATCTTACCATCCACAATCTGGAAGTTTCTGGAATGGGAACGGAAGATATCAATCGGCATGAATTCAAAGCCTCTTGCATACATTTCCTGTACGATACGCATATCTCGCATACAGTCCTGTTCCTTGTTGGAAAGGGAATCGGAACGTTTTTTATAATCTGCCATAACAGACTCTAAGTGAGCCTGTCCCTGACACATAATCTCATAGGAGAAGGCCGAAGCACGAATACTGAAAAAAGCACAGTAATAGGCAAGCGGATAATTTACCTTACAGTAAGCAATTCGCCATGCCATCATTACATACGCTGCCGCGTGTGCCTTCGGGAACATGTACTTAATCTTTTTACAGGACCAGATATACCAGTCGGGAACGTTATGCTCCGTCATGGCAGTCTCCCACTCAGGCTTTAGTCCCTTACCCTTACGAACCGACTCCATAATGGTAAAGGATAGCTCACTGTCCATTCCCATACCAATCAGATACACCATGATATCATCTCGGGTACAGATTGCTGTGGAAATCGTTGCCTTTCCCTCCTGAATCAGGGTCTGCGCATTACCAAGCCATACATCCGTACCATGTGACAGACCTGCAATTCTGACCAGATCCGAAAAATACTGAGGCTGTGTATCAATTAACATCTGCATCGCAAAATCAGTTCCAAATTCCGGGATACCCAGAGCTCCGAGCTTGGTTCCACCGATTTGCTCCGGTGTAATGCCCAGTGCCTTCGTACTCTGAAACAGAGACATTACCTCCCGGTCGTCCAACGGAATGGTAGTCGGATCAATGCCTGTTAAGTCCTGCAGCATTCGAATCATGGTCGGATCGTCGTGTCCGAGAATATCAAGCTTCAGCAGGTTATGGTCAATGGAATGGTAGTCAAAATGCGTTGTTATCGTATCCGTAGTCATATCGTTTGCCGGATGCTGTACCGG
>CAYLWP010000134.1:0-7342 GCA_964387365.1 uncultured Roseburia sp.
TAGAGAAGATTAGCGGGGCTATCGTAAAGGCATTTGATGCGACACAGGTTCAGTACAATCAGGATATCACCGATTTGCTGGTACTGAGGGTAACAGCTGATATGCAGGGGAAGGTAAAAGCGGGACTTATTCAGGTAGAAGAGATTCAGGACAGTGTTGAGAAGGTCTTGGAGCAGGCCGGATATGCCGAAGCTGCCAAGGCATTTATTTTGTACCGCAAGCAGAGAGAGAAGATGCGAAACCTGAAGTCTACGATTCTCGACTATAAGGATGTTGTTAACAGCTATGTTAAGGTTGAGGACTGGAGAGTGAAGGAGAACTCTACGGTAACCTATTCCGTAGGTGGTCTGATTCTGTCTAACTCCGGAGCCGTAACCGCGAACTACTGGCTGTCGGAAATATATGATGAAGAGATTGCAGATGCACATAGAAATGCGGATATTCATATTCATGATTTATCCATGCTGACAGGCTATTGTGCAGGCTGGTCTTTAAAACAGTTAATTAAGGAAGGCTTGGGAGGTATCACGGGTAAGATTACCTCGGCGCCGGCAAGACATTTGTCTGTTTTGTGTAATCAGATGGTTAATTTCCTTGGCATTATGCAGAATGAATGGGCAGGAGCTCAGGCATTTTCTTCCTTTGATACATATCTTGCACCGTTTGTTAAGGTGGACAACCTTTCCTATGCAGAGGTTAAGAAGTGCATAGAGGCATTTATTTATGGTGTGAACACACCAAGTCGCTGGGGAACACAGGCACCGTTCAGTAATATTACGCTGGACTGGACTGTTCCGAACGACCTCGCAGAGCTTCCTGCGATTGTCGGCGGCAGGGAGATGGACTTCTGCTACAAGGATTGTAAGAAGGAAATGGATATGGTGAACAAAGCGTTCATCGAGACTATGATTGAGGGTGATGCCAACGGCAGAGGCTTCCAGTATCCGATTCCTACTTATTCCATTACCAGGGATTTTGACTGGTCCGATACAGAGAACAACCGTCTCTTATTTGAAATGACTGCAAAGTACGGTACACCGTATTTTTCAAACTATATTAATTCAGATATGGAGCCTTCTGATGTCAGAAGTATGTGTTGCCGACTGAGACTGGATCTTAGAGAGCTTCGTAAGAAGACCGGCGGATTCTTCGGCTCAGGAGAGAGCACGGGAAGTGTTGGTGTTGTTACTATCAATATGCCGAGAATTGCTTATCTTTCAGAGACAAAGGATGAGTTTTTCAAGAGCCTTGACAGAATGATGGATATATCAGCACGTTCTCTGAAGATTAAGCGAGGTGTTATTTCCAAGCTGCTGAATGAGGGCTTATATCCGTATACCAAGAGATATCTGGGCTCATTTGACAATCATTTTTCAACGATTGGTCTGATTGGTATGAATGAGGTCGGCCTGAATGCGAAGTGGCTTCGTGCGGATATGACGAGCGAAGCGGTACAGCAGTTTACCAAGGATGTGTTGAATCATATGCGTGATAGGCTCTCTGATTATCAGGAGCAGTATGGTGATTTATATAATCTCGAGGCAACACCGGCAGAGAGTACAACCTACAGACTGGCAAAGCATGACAGAGCAAAGTGGCCGGATATTATCACGGCAGGACATGAGGGAGATACACCGTATTATACGAACTCTTCTCATTTGCCGGTGGATTATACAACAGATATTTTTGACGCACTGGATATTCAGGATGATTTGCAGACTCTGTATACGTCGGGAACAGTATTCCATGCCTTTCTGGGTGAGAAGCTTCCTGACTGGAAGGCGGCGGCTAATCTTGTAAAAACGATTGCAGAGAATTACAAGCTTCCGTATTATACGCTGTCTCCGACCTATTCTATTTGTAAGGAGCATGGTTACCTGTCAGGTGAGCAGAAGGTTTGTCCTAAGTGCGGTAAAACGACAGAGATTTACAGCCGTATCACAGGCTACTACCGTCCGGTACAGAACTGGAATGACGGTAAGCTTCAGGAATATAAGAACAGAACAGAGTATCAGATTGGCGAAAATGTAAAGCAGGAGCCTGCTGTGTCACCGGTACAGGCTGATGCTGCACAGGAGATGAATCTGGCAGCAGCACATGCATCTCTTCAGGCAGAGCGTTCCGAGGAAAAGAATACGAAGTATCTGTTTACAACCAAGACCTGTCCGAACTGCAAGCTGGCGAAGGAATATCTGAAGGATATTGATTATACGGTTGTTGATGCAGAGGAAAATGCAGACCTTGCGATTCAGTATGGTGTTATGCAGGCACCGACTCTTGTGATTGTGGCTGGACAATCCCGTGAGAAGTATGTTAATGTATCGAATATAAAGAAGTATGCAAGCAGTGTTCATTAACATGCTGATTGCGGTTAAAGGAGAAAAATTATGATTAACAAACTTGTTCAGAAGATTCAGAAAACAGGTGCACCAATTGTTGTCGGTCTTGATCCGATGATGAACTTTGTGCCGGAGCATATTAAGAAGGCAGCTTTCGAGGCAAAGGGCGAGAACTTAGAGGGTGCAGCAGAAGCCATCTGGTTATACAATAAAGAGATTATTGACAAGACATATGACTTGATTCCGGCTGTAAAGCCACAGATTGCCATGTATGAGCAGTTTGGTATTCCGGGTCTTGTTGCATTTCAGAAGACTGTTGAGTATTGTAAGGAGAAGGCTCTTGTTGTAATCGGCGATATCAAGAGAGGCGATATCGGTTCTACTTCAGCAGCTTATGCAACTGCGCATCTTGGTAAGGTGAAGGTTGGCAATACAATGTGTGAAGGCTTTGGTGAGGACTTTGTCACAGTAAATCCTTATCTCGGAACAGATGGCGTTCAGCCGTTTATCGATGTTTGTAAGGAGGAGAAGAAGGGCTTATTTATCCTTGTTAAGACTTCTAATTCAAGTAGCGGTGAGTTCCAGGATCGCCTGATTGACGGAAGACCTTTATATGAGCATGTTGGTGAGAAGGTAGCTCAGTGGGGCGAGCAGCTGATGGGAGATTCTTACAGCTATGTTGGTGCCGTTGTCGGTGCTACTTATCCGGAGATGGGTAAGGTACTTCGTAGGATTATGCCGAAGTCCTTTATTCTTGTGCCTGGCTATGGTGCACAGGGCGGACAGGGCAAGGACTTAGTTCATTTCTTCAATGAAGACGGACTTGGTGCGATTGTTAACTCATCAAGAGGTATTATTGCGGCATATCAGAATGAAAAATATGCAAAGTTTGGTGCTGAAAACTTTGGTGATGCATCAAGACAGGCTGTGCTTGATATGATAGCAGACATTGACGGAGCATTGAAGCAGGCAAAATAGACAGCTCTGAGAACGCAGTGAATCATTACAAATAAATTAGGGGCAGAAGCAGATGGCGAGACAATGGGGATTTTATACTTCGAAGGAAATAAAACCAGGCGGCTGGTTAAAGCGGCAGCTTGAGATCCAGGCAAAGGGTCTTAGCGGTAATCTTGACAGGGTTTGGCGCGATGTAAGGGATAGCGCGTGGATTGGCGGAACCGCTGAAGGCTGGGAGAGAGTTCCGTACTGGCTGGATGGGTTTATTCCATTGGCATACTTACTGGAAGACGAAGACATGATTTCCAGAGCAAAGAAGTATATTGATTCTATTGTATCCTTCCAAAAGGAAGATGGCTGGATTTGCCCTTGTAAAGATGAGGAGAGAGCAGCTTACGATACGTGGGCTGTTCTTTTGATTTCAAAGGTTTTTACGGTATATTATGAATGCTCCGGGGATGAGAGGATTCCGGGAGTAATCTATAAGATACTGAAAAACTATTACGAGCTGCTGAAAAACGGAGAAGTGGCACTTTTTAACTGGGGTAAATACCGCTGGTACGAAGGCTTTATTGCCATTGAGTTTGTATACGACAGATTCCGTGAGGAATGGTTATTGGAGCTTGCAAGGATTCTCAAGAAGCAGGGTATGGATTACGGTACGGTAACGAAGCAGTGGGAAAGACCTCTGAATCGCTGGACCTTTGATACACATATAGTGAATCTTGTGATGATGCTGAAGGCAGAGGCTGTTTCCAGTGACCTTTTAGGCGAAGAGTACTCCGATCACGCAGAATATTTACATCAGATTTTAGATAGATATAACGGAACACCGGTTGGTTTGTATACGGGTGACGAGTGCCTTTCGGGACTTAGTCCGATTCAGGGAACGGAGCTGTGTGCGGTGGTAGAGCAGATGTATTCCTGCGAGCAGCTGTATGCGTACACCGGTGATAAAAAGTGGGCGGAAAGACTTGAGGTACTCGCCTTTAATGCACTTCCTGCTATGATTAGCGATGATATGTGGGCACATCAGTATGTGCAGATGAGCAATCAGATTTCCTGTGAGAAGTTTCCGGGCAAGTCGCTTTTTAGAACGAATAACAGCGAAGCACATGTATTCGGTCTGGAGCCTCATTACGGTTGCTGTACGGCGAACTTTAATCAAGGCTGGCCGAAGCTTGCGCTTTCGACCTTTATGCATAATGGTGATACGATTATCCACGCTTTGCCTGTGGCATCCCGGCTGGATGCTTTGCAGGCGCAGATTACTGTGGAGTCAGATTATCCGTTTGAAAACAGTATGCGTTATTTGATAGACGCAAAGACAGCGTTTACGTTTCAAATCCGTGTTCCGTCCTTTGCAAAAGAGATTCGTGTTGAGGGCAAAGAACAGGCAGGTACAGACCTGCTGACTTTCCATCTCGAGGCAGGCGAACATAGGGATATTTGTGTGAGCTTTGAGACCGAGGCTGTCTTTGTCGACAGACCGCATGATTTTAAAACTGTTAAGAGGGGTTCTCTTGTATTCTCCATTCCGATTTTGTATGAGGAGAGAATGTCAGAATATGAGAGAGATGGCGTAGAGAGAAAGTTCCCTTATTGTGATTATGAATATGTCGGAAAGCCTGATTGGAACTATGCATATTGTGATACTACGCTGAAAACGGTGACTAAGGGCATCAGCGATATTCCGTTTTCTTCTGCAAATCCGCCGGTGGTTCTTAAAGCAAAAGTGAAGAAGATAGATTGGGGCTGCGAGGACGGCTATGATACGGTTTGCGCCAAGCTGCCGGCGTCCCGTGAACCGCTTGGAGAGGCAGAGGAGATAGAGCTTTATCCCTATGGATGTGCGAAGCTTCGCATGACGGAAGTGCCGATGATAAAATAAATATTTGAGAGTGAGCTAGTTATGTTTGACAGAAGTAAATTGAAAAAGGCTGCCTTTCTTATTGTGCGGAAAATAGGACGCTTCTTTTATAGGAAACATGTATGGCTTGTCAGTGATCGTCAGTTTTTTGCGGGCGATAACGGAGAAGCCTTTTTTTAATTCTTACAGGAGAAGCCGGTGAATTCGGTTTTTGCGTTATCAAAGGAGTCGGAAGATTATGATAGGATAAGTAGGATTGGAAAAACGGTGGATTATGGTTCACCGATGTATAAATTTTTGTTATGTGTCTGCGATGCTCATATCAGTTCGCAGCTGCTGCATATGGAGAACCATGAGGAGACTTATCAGATTTTCTTACAGCACGGTGTTGCGGAAAAGGATATTTCTTCATTCCTGAATCCTGTGTGTCATGATAATTTTTATGTGATTACAACGGGAGAGGCCGAGAAAAAGTCTTTCGAAGAGAAACCATACATCATTGATCCGGAAAAGGTATGGCTCACAGGTTTGCCAAGATACGATTATTTATATGATAAGCCGAGCAAGAAGATTACATTGTCCTTAACCTGAAGAAAGAATCTGATTGATCTTGATGAAGAGGCTTTTATGAAAAGCGACTACTATAAGACTTATCAGCGTATTATCGGCAACAAAGAGCTGATTAAGCGCTTGCGTGACTATGGATACAAACTGTGCATGAAGCTGCATCCGGAGATGGAACGTTTTAAAAAGTTAATCCGACCGATAGATGGGGTAGAGATTTGGGATGCCGGATATACAGAGATTTTTGCGGAAAGTGAATTGCTGATTACGGATTACTCTTCTATAGCTTTTGACTTTTCACAATTATATAAGCCTGTTATTTATTACCAGTTTGACGAGGACACATTTTGGGCGGGAGAACACAACTATACGAAGGGATACTTCGACTATCGCCGTGACGGCTTCGGCGAAGTGGTGAACACCTATGAGGAGCTGGAACGTGTGCTTTTTTCCTATGTTGCGAATAACTGTAATTTGAAAGAAACATATCGAGGCAGAATTGAAAGCTTTTTCGCATATCAGGGTAAGTAGAATTCAGACAGGGTATATCAGAAGATTGTAAGCCTGATATCGGAAAAGGAACGCTTGACGTTGAAATGCACCAACAACTGTGATAAAATGGGTGTACTTAAAGTTCTTTAAGAATAAGGAGGACATAGAGATATGGAACAGTATAAAAAAGAGTTTATAGACTTTATGGTAGAGAGCAATGTTTTGAAGTTTGGTGAGTTTACTTTAAAGAGCGGAAGAAAGTCTCCGTTTTTTATGAATGCGGGAGCTTATGTAACAGGCTCACAGTTAAGAAGATTAGGACAGTTCTATGCACAGGCGATTCATGATAATTACGGTACTGATTTTGATGTACTTTTCGGACCTGCATACAAGGGAATTCCTCTTGCGGTAGCTACAACCATCGCTTTCAGCGAATTATACGGCAGAGATATTAAGTACTGCTCCAACAGAAAGGAAATCAAGGACCACGGAGATGTAGGAATTCTTCTTGGAGCGGACCTGAATGACGGAGACAGAGTTGTTATTATCGAAGACGTTACCACATCCGGTAAGTCCATCGAGGAAACCTTCCCTATTCTTAAGAGTCAGGCAAATGTTGACGTAGTTGGTCTTATGGTTAGCTTAAATCGTCAGGAGCGTGGTAAGACACAGCAGAATGCACTTGCCGAGATTCGTGAGGTTTATGGTATTGAAACAGGTGCGATTGTTTCCATGGAAGAGGTTGTCGAGTATTTATACAATAAGCCTTGCAATGGTAAGGTATTAATCGACGACAAGATGAAGGAAGCAATTGATGCATATTATGCACAGTACGGCGCAAAATAAAGTCGATAGGGAAGAGGTTAGGTAGATGGAAGAGAAGATTTATAAAACCATGGGACGTTCCGGGGCACTTTCTATTACGGTAGGTGTCGTTTCTATCGTAGCCGGTATTGCAGGCGGTGTTCTGTTGATTATCAGCGGAGCAAAGCTTTTGGCAAATAAGTCGAAAATATTATTTTAAACAGCAGATGGGCATTTCACAGGGAATGCCCTTTTACTGTTGTGCGCCTGGCGGCGCACGTTTCTAATGGGTGAAAGTCCCTAATCCGCCCTAGTA
>CAYLWP010000135.1:0-7295 GCA_964387365.1 uncultured Roseburia sp.
CCACAAAGTTGTAAAGCTTCATATTATTTCCTACCATATCGCTTACATATTTGATTGTGTGTGCAATCTCAAAATAGTTATGGTCATTGTGACCTGAGTACAATGCCTTATGAAGCATGTAGTTTGTTACGGAATGAAGGGTTTCATCATTCGCCCAGCGTGAATAATTTCCATGAATGACCTCACCCATGAGCCAGAAGTCCGGCTTCACTTCATTCGCCACACGGCGAAGCGCCTTCATATAATCAAATTCCAGAACATCCGCAGCGTCCAGACGGATTCCGTCAATATCAAACTCGCTTACCCAGAAACGTATAACGTCACAGATGTAGTCTTTGACTGCCGGATTGTGCTGGTTTAACTTTACAAGTAGGTCATATCCTCCCCAGTTTTCGTAGGAAAAACCGTCGTTATAGGAATTGTTTCCTGAGAAATTCACGTTACAGTACCAGTCTTTGTACTGTGAATGTTCTCTATGCTCTTTTATATCCTGAAATGCAAAGAAATCACGACCGGTGTGATTGAACACTCCGTCAAGAATAACTCGAATTCCCTGCTTGTGGCATTCTGCCACGAAATTTGTCAAATCCTCGTTTGTTCCGAGTCTGCTGTCTAATTTTTTATAATCTGTTGTTTCGTATCCGTGTCCTACAGATTCGAAAAGCGGTCCGATGTATATTGCATTACATCCGACTTCCTTAACATGAGAAATCCAGGGGAGTAATGTATTTAAGCGGTGTACAGGTTTCTCATAAGAATTCTGTTTAGGTGCTCCTGTCAGCCCTAATGGATAAATATGATAAAATATTGCCTCGTCATACCATGCCATGTTTTCACCCTCCTTGTTTCAAATAATAATAGACAACGGTTGTTATTCCGTTATATATAAATTATACCTATTTCCTATTGTGAACACAATCCCAAAAGGTATTTTACTAATGAATAGACCCTCGCCTTTTTGGGTAGAGACGAGAGGTCCTGTTATAAATGTTCCGGTATGTACTTTTATGCGTAATTATTCAGTACATTCATAATTACGATGCTTACTTATACAAACGGAATACGCCATATACCTTACCGAGAATATCTACATGGTCTACAATGATTGGATCCATGGTATCATTCTCAGGCTGGAGTCTGTAATGTCCGTTTTCCTTATAATATGTCTTAACGGTTGCAGAATCATCAAGCAACGCAACAACGGTATCTCCGTTTTCAGCGGTATTACAGCACTGAACAAAAATCTGATCACCACTGAAAATACCGGCATTAATCATGCTGTCACCCTTAACCTTAAGTACAAATGATTCACCGCTCGGAACCATCTCGGTTGGGATAGGGAAGTAGCCCTCGATATTCTGTTCTGCGAGAATGGGCTGTCCGGCTGCAACAGTACCTACAATTGGAATACTGGCCATCTCATGTCTGACCATCTGAAAGCTGTCATCAATGATTTCAATGGCTCTTGGCTTGGTCGGGTCTCTTCTGATATATCCGTTCTTTTCAAGAGTTTCCAGATGAGAATGTACAGAAGAAGTAGACTTCAAATGAACAGCCTCACAAATCTCTCGAACAGCAGGCGGATATCCCTTGCGTAAAATCTCTTCCTTTATAAACTCTAATATCTCTGTCTGCTTAGCAGTAATCTTACCAGTTGACATTATGTGATTCCTCCTTTTGTTATTGGTTTCAGCAGCAAGTGCTTCGAGCTACGCTGAATAGTTAATTATATGTTATCATAATATACTTACAAAAGCAAACATATATTCCAAATATTTGTTCGAATTTTTTTAATAAAATATATTGACATGCAAACAATTGTTCTATATAATGAAGTTGCAAACGGTTGTTCGAGAAAACCTGTTCGATACAGAAACAGCAGCTGTGTTACCAAAGAGGAGGATGATATAGATGAAGGATACATATTATAATCGTGCATTGGTTAAGAGAGAAAGACGCAAGAAGCAGGTCAGAAGGAATATTATTATGCTTGTTCTTACCACAATTGTTTTATCCTCATTCCTGATTTTTTTCGCAACTATGTCTACACAGGCAAGTGACATGGAGCATCAGGTTTCTTATAAGTATTTTAAGAGTGTCTATATCACACAGGGTGACACATTATGGTCTATCGCAGAAGCGAATATGGATAATCACTACAGCAGCACACGCGAATATATTAAGGAAGTAAAACAGATGAATTCCTTAACCTCAGACAGGATTGAATGCGGAAGCTATCTGATTGTTCCTTATTTTTCGACAGAGTATAGGGTGAATGAATAAGTTACAAGGGCTCTTATAATATAGAGGAGAGCATGTTTTCTTCAATGCGCTTCGACATGGAGTGATATAGTTCTATCTCTTCGGCGGTAAAGCCTTGGAAGCACGATTTGTAATAGGTAATCTGTGCATCTTCTAATGCTGCTATGATTGGGATAGTAGTAGGAAGAAGATGTATATCAAGCATTTTGGTATTTGTTTTTCGATTGCCCGGTTTGCTTGCCTTGGTGGAAGGGTGCTCTGCCCATGAGATGAATCCGCGTGCTTTCAGTGATTGCAAGGTCAGAGATACTTTTCTTTTGCTACATCCGATGAAATCTGCTAAATCTTTTAGTGTACACAGTTTTTTGTTCTGGTTTAGGTAGAGAAGCAGCCATGCCTCGTTTTGCTTCAGGTCATTTCGAACCAAGGTTAATTGGAAACAGGCTTCCAGATATTTCTTTTTCAGGTAAATCTCTGAAATGGCACTTGATTTTTCGAACAGGGTAGAGTCAATATGTACCCGCTCGTCTCCAAGCTTCAAGGAACCCGGAAGCAGGGTTGGCGGTACAACACCGTCACTTGCGGCATCAGTTAAAAAACGATAAACCTGTAATCGGCTTTTTTCATAATCATCTTCATTAAATACTTCCTTATAAAATTTATTATAGTATTCAAATACTGTCAGCTTCATTTGAATTGTTTTTGCAATGTTTACACCCTGTGCAGATAAAGAGTGTTTTGTCAGAACATAATAATAAAGCGGTACTCTCAGAACGTATATCTTATCTGTATGAGTGATATATTCCAAATTAAACATAAAATCTTCGCACCAGCTAATCTGGGTATCCATTTGAAGCTGATACTGTTCAATTATTTCTTTTTTATAAAGCTTATTCCAAAGAACACCGTAATAATAATCCGCCGGTCTTTCCATCATATAAACAGCAAAATCTTTTCTGCTTAATATACCTTCTTCCTGGATATCACCCTTATGCGCAATACGATTATCAATTACACGGTAAAAGTCGGAGATGACCATGTCACAGGAATATGCAGTAGCAGTGGAGATTAACAGTCCGGTTGCTTCCGGAGCAATCCAATCGTCTGCATCGATGAACTGCAGATATTTTCCCCTTGCCTGTGAAATGGCAATATTCCGGCTGTCAGAAACTCCGGAATTATTTTTATGAATGACGTGAATCCTATTGTCTTTGGCGGCATAATTATCGCATATCGAACCGGAGGAGTCCTGACTTCCGTCATTCACCAGAATTAATTCAAAGTTTTCATAGTTTTGTCTTAGGACACTGTCTATACAACGATTTAGGCTGTTTTCTGCGTTATAAACAGGAATAATAATACTAACTGTCGGTGTTTGTTCAGTTATATTCCCTGAAAAAGTTGTAGTGGTGTTTGTCAAGTGAGTTTCCCCCTTTATGGATTGTTGTGCAATTTGTTGTAATTATATTTTGAAATCGAATATCTGTCAAGAAAGTGAAGAGTCGTCGGAATTATCCGATTTGCACATTCGTTATTTTGTAGTAACTGTTCAGAGCTAATCTCGAAAATTATAGTAATTATGGATTATATGAAAAAGATATAGTATAATTATGTCAACTACAGAGAGATGGAAAGGGATTTTACATATGAAAATATCAGAGATGTTCCATAGAAAGATAATAACTGTGCTTGTTTTGACGGCGGTTATCATTGGGGTCATTGTATTTGTAGCTCTCTATATGGCAGCTGCAAAATCAAAGCTGGAGAGTACGGATGTTGTCTTTGAGGAATCGGTATACAATGTTCCGGTTGAAGAGGATAAATCAAATGTACTGAAATCAATGGAAGCGTCCTTAACAGACGGACAGAAAGTTACTATATCTGTACTGGGTAAAAAAGATAATCAGACTGGTCTTTATGGCGTTCGGGAAATCAGGATTATGAATGGGGATGAGTTGATTCAGTCAATCCTTATCCAAAAGGCTATAGCGTTAGAGGGCATTATCGGAATTGATACCGGGTATTCGGAAAGTGCTACCTTAGAAGAGGCTGCGGAATTGATTGATATTAATTTTGATGGCTGTCCGGATTTGCAAGTCTGTGCGCAAGTGACTGACAAGGGTACACCGTATTACTATTGGTGCTGGAATCCCGATATACACCAATTTGAGTATTTATATTGCCTACCGCTGAAAGCCATAGATGAAGAGAACAAACAATTGATAACATGGCAGGAAGTAGAAGAAGATTTATTTTTTACCTATTATTATGAAGTTGGCGAGGATAATAGCCTAAAATTAGTAGATAACTTAAAGGAGGATTTACGACCGAAGACAGATTCGGAATCGGAGAAAAAAGAAGATTTGGGTACAGGTCAATATCTGAAAGATATTGATTGGGAAAATGTTATAACAAGAATCAGCGAAGAGGAAGCTGCGGCAGTACAGAAGTATCAGGCTGTGCTTGAGGGAGAGAAATTTACATGGATTTACCGAAGTGATAAGGGCGAAGAACCCGATACTTATATCCACGAAAAAAAGCAGCTTACGATCCAGGAAATGCTTGATGAAGAACTGAGATTAAATGGAATAGATGCGCAGGATGCAGTCGTTGATTCGTTTTTATTTGCAGATGTTTTCCAAAGCGGTGAGGAAAATATATGTCTGCTTTTCAGACACTTAGGCTGGTATTGGTTAATCCTTCATGAGGAAGATGGTGTGATATACGGTATCGATATGCCGGTACGCTGGTTCGCAGGTGTTCAGAAGGACGGATTATATTTCGGCAGTGGTGGTGCGGCTATCAATATTATCACAGAATGAAGTTTGAAGCAGGCGATTACACGGAAGAAGACCTCTGCGAGGTAAATAATGGCGAGTTTATGATTCGCGGTGAAGTCCAATCAGAGGAAGCTTATTATGCATGGCTCAGCGAGAATGTAAAGGAAGAGGCAAAATGGTATACGCCGGTGGAAAAAGATTGATTGTAAGCAACACGAGCGATTATATAATTAAAATAAAAAATATAGGAAAGGAATGCAAAAATGGAAAAAGAACGCATTGAGAAACAATTTGATTTTATCAAAGAGATTGACAAAGAGAAAATGATAAAAAGACAAACTTACCTGTCAGATGGTATCACGAAAGAAAATGACGCAGAACATGCGTGGCACATGTCAATCATGACTATTTTGCTTAGTGAATATGCGAACGAGCCGATTGATGTGTTAAAAACAATTACTATGATTTTGATTCATGATTTGGTTGAGATTAAGGCAGGGGATACCTATGCGTATGATGAGCAGGCAAAGCTTACACAGAAAGCAAGAGAATTAGAAGCGGCAGATTATATATTCTCCATGTTGCCTGAAGACCAGGGTAAGAAGCTTAGAAGTCTGTGGGATGAATTCGAAGAAGGAAGCAGTCCTGAGGCACGATTTGCGAAGGTTATGGATAACATTCAGCCGATGATGCTGAATGCGGTTTCAGAAGGAAAACTGTGGGCTGAAAACAGGATAAAGTTATCACAGATTATGAATAGAAATAAATCTGTTCCCAGCACTTCCGAAACCTTATGGAAGTATGCCTACGAGAATTTCATCCAGCCTAATCTCGATAGGGGAACAATTAAAAATGAATAAAGCTACAAATTTGATGGAGGATAAACAGTGTTAACGAAAGAACGAAAGAAACAACTGAATATTGATTTGTGGATTATCTTGATAATTTCCATGTTGAGCTAGGGAATATATATGGTTTTTAATAGTAAAATAATTGAAATTGCTTATAATCCTGATATTAATATAGTTTTAAGAGTATTATTTATAGGTGGTCTGTTTCAGTTTGGGCTTGCAGGGTTAGGAATATCTGTTGTATCAATTATGCGAAAAGAAAGTTTTTTCGCATATGGATTACAAAGCAAAAAACTGGTATTAACATTAGCGTTGAGCGTACTATGTTGTGTTCCAGATTTTATATATAATCTAATTGCCGGAAATGTTCATGCGTGGTTTCCATTTTCTGATGTTAATTTTACATATGAAGTGGTGAAGAGCAGTTTTCCTTTTAACATTGTCGGAATGTTAATTATTGCTATATGTTGGGGCTTTTTTGAGGGATTTAATTATGTTGTCATATCAGACAAAATTAGTGAACGATTTCCTTCAAAGAACAGATTTTGGATTGGGGAGCACTTGTTTGTGCAATAATGTGTATTGTTGTGCATGGTGCAATAGGTGTAACTCCCGATGCTATTATTGAAATGTTGTGTACAATATTTTTAATTTATGGCATGTTGATGGTTCGCAAGAAAACAGGAAATGCATGGGGATGTGTGCTGATTTTCTTTGCGTATTGGAATGCTTTATAAATGAAATAGCAAGTGAAACTTCAGCTTTTCTTAGAGTCGGAGGCAACATATTATTGGAATTTGTGGAGAAGCTAAAATTATGAAGACAAGACATTTGTTTCTTACATCTTGCGGCTTATCAAGTGATAAGAAAAAGAAATTTTTTGATAATATAGGAAAGCAACCCGAAGAGGTAAAAATACTTTATATCCCTACTGCTGGAATTGAAACAGATGGAGCAAGGGAAGGATTTGCAATATGTTTTGATGAATTATCATTAATGGGAATTTGCTATGAAAATATACTTGTATATAATCTCGAGCTAATTCTTTCAAAAGATTACAAGCGAACATATTCGTCATATATTAAAGAACCTTTTATGATTACCAGACTATTAACCGCTGAGGAGTTGAAAGCATTTGATGCTGTCTTTGTTAGTGGTGGAGAGAGTACTGTCCTCTGTCGTGAAATGGTCAGAACTGGATTTGATAGAGTAATTGAAAAGGCAATTAATAATGGTCTTGTATATGTTGGAATAAGTGCTGGCAGTATGTATGCAGCGGGTAATTTGGATGATGGATTACATATTATAAATAATCCAATAATACCCCATTGGAATGGCACTAAACTAACTAACTAAGACTTCCCATACCTAAAATGGGGTTCGCACCTTGAAAATTCAATAT
>CAYLWP010000136.1:0-7287 GCA_964387365.1 uncultured Roseburia sp.
TTCTCCTCTTATTTATTTCCTCTGCAATATTACTCACTTGTACTTCCTCCGTTATTTATTATCTTCTATCTGATATCCGCAAACATGCTTTTTCCGGCTACCTTCTGCTCTATGCCAAGGTAATCAAGCACCGTTGCCGCAACATCCGAAAAGCCGTCCCGTGTTCCGAGATTAACCGGCTTTATATTCTTACCATACATAAGAAATGGTGTGTGCTCTCTGGTATGGTCCGTTGTTTTGGTGTAGCCCGGATCACAGCCATGGTCTGCCGTAATCATAAGGACATCCTCCTCCCGCATATTCTCTAAAAGCTCCGGGAGCTTCTTATCAAAATAAGCTAATGCTTTCGCATATCCGTCTATGTCCCTTCTATGCCCATAAAGCATATCATAATCTACCAGATTAATGAAGCAAAGTCCACAAAAATCCTGCTTCAGATATTCCAGTGTCTTCTCTATTCCCTCTTCATTGCCCTGCGTATAAGTAAACTCCGTAATACCCTTGCCCGCAAAGATATCCTTAATCTTACCCACTGCAATCACAGACTGTCCTGCATCCTTAATCTGATCCAGCATGGTTGTCCCTGCAGGAAGCAGGGAATAATCATGACGACGCGGTGTTCTTGTGTAATTCCCTGAGGTGCCGGTAAATGGTCTGGCAATCACTCGTCCGACACCATGCTTACCCTGAAGCATTTCTCTTGCCATCGTACAATATTCATATAAGGTTTCCGTCGGAACCACATCTTCATGTGCAGCAATCTGGAACACGCTGTCTGCTGATGTATACACGATAAGCTTTCCTGTTTTTATATGCTCATCACCGTAATCCCTGATTACCTCAGTTCCGGAATAGGGCTTGTTACAAAGCACGCCTCGTCCTGTCAGTTCGCTAAAACGGTCCAGCACCTCCTTGGGAAATCCTTCCGGATAAACCGGTAAAGGCTCCTTGGAAACAAGTCCCGCTATTTCCCAGTGACCAATTGTGGTGTCCTTTCCTGCTGACAGCTCTTTCATTCTTGCTATCGCGGCTTGCGGCTTATCGACCGGCTCCTTTTTTTCGCAGGAAACTCCCTCAATATTAAAAATTCCCAGCTTCTTCAAGTTAGGAATATCAAAATAGGTGCTGGAAGACACAGAACCGATTGTATTGGTTCCCTTATCACCAAACTGCTCTGCATCTGCCATCTCACCTATACCAAAGCTATCTAATACGATTAAAAAGACTCTTTTCATAAGTACTCCTTTCTTCGTAACGATACTAATCACAATAAAACGCTACTATGACACTTTAGTATATCACAAGTTCCCTAAAAAGACACCCTAAAATTTATTTCGTTTCAGAAACATTTGTTCCTGAGACTGTGATAATTATATTTTCCGGTGCAACCTCTGTTTTTCTCTGCACAATATCAATAATCTGCGCCGTCTGTGTATCGGTCAGACTGACTGCGCCAATCATAACATCTGCCGTTCCTTCGCTGATGCTTACCACCGATTCCGTATATCCCTTTGCCTCTAAAAGCATCTCTGCATCTGTTTCGCGCTGTGCCGTTTCCGTCATCGCAATCATGCTGTCCACCGCATCCTGTTTTGCAGCCTCTGTCAGACTTGCATTATCTATAATCTCTAACAGAGCCTCTTTGTTCTGCGCTCTTGTCTGTTCCTTTAACAGCTTTGCACCTGCAAGACTGGTAATGCCGGTTGCACTGGTAAATACCGCTTCACCCGGAACCTCATCTACCAGTGCTCCTTGTGTAGCCTCCTCAGCTCTCGCCTCGGCATTTGCCTCCACTGCCAAGTCAGTAGCTGCACCGAGCAAAAGTGTATCATCACTGTTTCCCGTAATCTCCATATTCTCTGCCAGATAATTTTCCGTTTCCTCTATTGCATCTGTATCAAGACTTGCTATGTCTGTATAGTCAGTTATTGTACCTTCTGCGTCCTCTGTCATGGCAATGGCATACATATCCTCATCCGAGATATCAGACATCTCATAGGTTAATTCACTGTCACTTCCGTCCTGTGTTAAAAAATCTTCCTCTCCAATCTTTTCTCCTGCAAAGTTCAGATAGCCTGCCACTGCTATCATAATTGCAAGTGCAGTAATCATAATCTGATTTTTTCTAAATATTCTTTTCACTGAAACCATACCCTTCCTATGATTTTCTCATTTCTACTCTATCTTATTCGTACCTCTGATTGATTAGCACCTTTTTCTGTATCTGTTTACGATTTTTTTCGTTCGAGCACATCTATCTTATTGGCATCAACACCATACAACGCCATAACCGTGCGGATAATCTGTATTCTGATTTCTTCCCGCCCGGCTCCCTCGGCCGCAATCACAACACCTTCTATAACCGGGTTCTTTGTCTGTGCGACAAAGGGAACCTGCTCCCCGTCCGCATTCACCGTATAGACCGTATCTTCTTCCCTGTTTTCCTCTTCACTCGTACTATTCTGCTGCGCCGAGCTTACCAGATGAGTAGGTACATCCTTTTCCACAATGTATTCCTCGGAGCCGCTCAGATAAATCAATACTTCCGCCTCTCCGATTCCTTCCACCTGTGAAAGAAATTCCGCAAGCTCCTTCTCCAGCTTTTCCTGATAGTCTGTATGCGTTGGTTCCGTCACCGGATATTCTGCCTGCTGTTGTATGGTTTTTACCTGATTATTCTTTTTATAACTACTGTTATTATTTATCGGAAGCGTAATCACATAAATCAGCAGACCACTGAAAAAGAGAATCAGCATACCATCCTTGGAAAGCTTTTTTTCACCACTCTTAATCGCTTTCAGGTAGTCTTTTATATTGTCCGTGAACTTACTCATGGTATCCTTACCTCACTTTCCTCAAGCCACTGTGCTTCCCACTGTTGATATATCCTGTCAGCCTGCTTCCAGCCGTCTTCTACGATTCCAAAAAAAGAAAACGCAATATTACAGCAAATACACAGGGCAAGCAGCTGTGAAATCAGCTTTACATACTTATGGAATGAATTTCCTGCTGACAGCTGCAACAAACACTGAAAACATATCATGGTATATACAAAGCTTCTTACCTGTAATGACAATTCCTCCATGTCTGCGTCCTCCCCGGATTAAACTCGTCATTTGCGTGCTGTTTAAGTTACATTTGTCATTGCTGCTATTGTCAGGAAGAATAAGGTCGTAACCGTTACCAGTATTCTTAGCAATAAAAAGCCTGCATCCGTAATATAGTCTGTACAAATCATCATGTGCTTCTCTCCACAGATTTCTCCGATTGCACTTGCAAGCTTAACCGTCCCCAATAACAGGAAAGCATGAATCGCCGGTGCAATCATAAGGAGAAGCAGTATCACTAACACAATCACTCCAACGCTGTTTTTCACAGCTACCGCCGAAGCCAGCGTAATGCCGGAAACCGACTCTGCAATATCACCGATACCCGGAATTGCTCCCGCTGTTTTCTGTACAATTGCAACATTCGCTTTATCAATTACAGGTGTTATTATTAGCTGCAAAATTCCGCTTCCCGTTACAATCATAACCAGACCTTTTAATGCCCAGAGAACACCATCCTTCATAAGCTTCATTAGCCCCTTGAAGCGATTTTCGCCGAAAAGGCTTTCCAATACCCCAAGCATGGCATAGCCCTCTGCCACAGGAATCAGTGCCGCAACCAGAACTCCCTCCACCAGACACAAAAAGCCTAGCAACAGCTTATAAAAAATCACGGCTGATAATCCGCTCCCCGCCGCTGCAACACACATCATATAAGCGGGCAGCATCATCTTAATAAAGTCAATCATCCGGTTCATTGTGTCCGTAACAATATCCAGCACCTCCCGAAAGGTATATAGCAGCAGGATTAGCTGGCATAATACAAAAAACAGTTTTGCTACTCTGGCTGTGCTTTCATTTTTTAGTGCTTCCAGAAACGCTGTTATCACCGCAGAGAGAATAAATAACACCAGTATTGAAATAAATATCGTTTTCATTTCTCCGAAGTAGCTGCTGATATTTCCTGATATGTATTTCCAAAACAGCTGTGGCTCTAAAACCCAGTCTCCCTTCCACACATCCTCTATCAGGTCAAAGGACTGTATGTTTTTCTCCGGAAGCAGTTCTTCCAAAAACTCGTCCATAAACCTGATATCCGGCAGCATTTCTTCTATTTGTTCCATTAGGTTCGCTTCCCCATTCTGACTCATCGCAGCATTCCCTCTATCATTTCCATCATGGTTTTCATCACAGGAAGCCCTGCCGCCATAATCATGATCTTTCCAAACAGCTCCACATGGCTGCTTAATGTTGCATAGCCTGCATCCTTGCATATGTTAGCTGCAAACTCACATATATAGGTTATCCCCATGAGCTTCAACAGTAAATTTACATACATTACATTTTCCTGCAGGAGCTGTCCCCAGCCTTCTATTTCCTCCAATATGCCATCCAGCGTGCCTACTACCCTCATGGCAATCAGAAATCCCACTAACAGAATAATCAGGGTTGCATATTCCGGTTTGTCCCTTCTTATCACAATCGCCGCAAACATGCCTGCAGCCGCCATAATACATACCTGAAGCATATTCCCTTACCCTTTCGAAATAAATAACACCTGTTTTATAGTGCAAACAGATTCTGTATCGTTTCAAACAATTCATATATGTATGGTACAATCCACGATAATACCAGTATCAGACCTGCCAGACTTATTAGAAATGCATGCTCGTCCCTCCCGCTATGCTTCAATACCTGTCCCAGAATCGTAATGAGGATTCCTACTGCTGCAATTTTGAATATCAGGCTTACTTCCATTTTCCGTTTCCTCCTTTATTACAGTAACTGCCCGGAACCAATCGTGAACATACGCTGTATCAGTCTGTGCAGCTCGAAACAGTATCATATAAAAATGACAATGCAGAGAATCCCTGCAAGGAGGCTGAGCGTCCGTATCAGCCTGTCCTTTTCTTCCTTATATTTTTTTATGCGATTCATTTCTTCCTCAAGTTCCTGACATAACATAGCAAATACATCCTTCTGCATTTCATACTCCTCACAACAGAAGCATCGCTTCATCTCTCTCAAATACTGAAAAGTCTTTTTAGAATAACACTTGTTTTTCTCTAATATTTCTATTTCTTCCATCCATATTTCAGGTAAGTTTTTTCCGCTTCCGTTCTCCATCCGTTCTGCCACTTTTTTCAGGAAGGCATCATACGGTTTTTCCATTCGTTCCGACAAAGAATGAAAGATTTCCTGCATGGGTTTATGTAAAAATGCTATCTCTTTCATAATATAAAATAACATTTGTTTTTGTTCATTCATATGATATAAGGTGTATTTCATTTCCTGGCTTAATGCTAACCCGAATCCTTGTGTTCCCATCAAGACAAATACCCCTGCAATAATTTTTCCCCACAAAGACATCTTCCTTCACCATCCCATATTTCAATCCATCTCATACCGTTTTCCTTCTTATGCAAAAAGAGAATTCTCCGGAATACATGATTGTCCAACAATCTTTTTATCTCTGTTTTTTTCTCTATATCATTCCAGTTACTGCCGTGTACGGAAGCAATAATCCGGCATCCGCTGACTCCTGCATGAAAAATTGCTTCTGCGTCTGCATCAGTTCCTATTTCATCCATCACAATCACTCCGGGTGCAAAGGTTCTGATTAATATTCGCGCCCCCTGCTCTTTACTGCCACCTGTAATAACATCCGTTCTTATACCACAGTCAAGAGAAGCACTCCCTCTATATGCTCCTGCAATTTCTCCTCTCTCATCTACAATACCGACTGCACATCCTTTATATCCTGCTATTCCATTGGAAAGATTTCGTACGATATCTCTCAAAAGAGTCGTTTTTCCGGCTCCGGGCGGAGATACCAGCAGAGTATTCCATACCGCTTCTCCCTCTGTGAGCCAGGCCATCACACAATCTGCAATTCCCTTCATCTCATGCGCAATCCTGATATTCATATATCTGATATACTTCGCAATAAAAACACCATCAATATGTACCAGTTCTCCCGTGATGCCTATTCTATGACCGCCCGGCATAGTTAAAAAGCCTTGTTTTCTCTCTTCTTCGTACGCATAAAGAGAGTCTTTGCATAAATTCCTTAAGATTTCTTCTAAATCCTTTTCAGAATAAATAACACATGTATTTATTCCATCTGATTGCTTTATCTCTATAAGCTTTCCTTCCTTTGTGATTCCATACTCCTTGTCCCTTCCGCGAATCATCACCGGCTGATTCACCCGAAGCCTTAATTCCTCCACCTCTTCCCAACTATTCTTGCAAGCTTCCCATGGTCCGCGCAGCGAAGCCGGAAAAAAGCCTAGTATTACATCTCTCTGCATGTCTCTCTGCCTCCTCTTCACAATATATGTGAACCCAGGAAAAATATTCCTTGCGCATATCAAAAAGTCGCTGATTTGCGTTTCCGGAATTTCCTACGAACGCAAAAAGGCCGTATTCAGATTACCCTGAATACGGCCTTGATTTACGCTCATATTATGTTTTATGCCTGAGCAACATCCTTCATAGAGAAGCTGATTCTGCCCATCTTGTCCTTACCTAAGCATACTACGGTAACGACATCTCCTAAGGTAAGAACATCTTCTACATGATTGATTCTTTCCTTAGAAATCTTAGAAATGTGTACCATTCCTTCTTTACCCGGAGCAAACTCGATAAATGCACCGAATTCCTTAATGCTGATAACCTTGCCCTTGAAGATCTGTCCTTCTTCGAACTCAGTTGTGATAATCTTAATCATCTCAGCTGCCTTATCCATCATTGCCTGATCTGTACCACAGATGCTTACAAATCCGTCATCGGTAATATCAATCTTAACACCGGTCTGGTCGATGATTGCATTGATAGTCTTTCCTCTCTGACCAACAACCTCACCAATCTTCTCAGGATCAATTGACATCTGGATAATCTTAGGAGCATACTTGCCAACTTCTTTTCTTGGCTCTGCAATAGCAGGCTTCATGCAGCTGTCCATGATATATAATCTGGCATCGTGACATCTCTGGATAGCGCCTTCTACGATTTCTCTTGTTAATCCGTGAATCTTGATATCCATCTGGATTGCTGTGATACCCTCTGTTGTACCGGTTACCTTGAAGTCCATATCTCCGAAGAAATCTTCAAGTCCCTGAATGTCTGTCAAGAGTACATAATCTTCATCTGCATCGCCTGTTACAAGACCACAGGAAATACCTGCTACCATTCTCTTAAGAGGTACACCGGCTGCCATTAATGACATACAGGATGCACA
>CAYLWP010000137.1:0-7248 GCA_964387365.1 uncultured Roseburia sp.
TCATCTGAGCCTTTTTTCTTTGCCCAGTTTTTTCATAGGTCATTTGACACTATCTTTGATTATATTCTTTCGTATCTCCTCATTCCGTTGCGGCTTAACCGATATAAAAACGATACGCTTACTTTTTTTTTGTAAATACTTTTAAGTGAATACGATATTATCCAACGTATTTTATTTTGTTCGCATTAATTATTTTTAAGTTTTTTTTATTTTACTTTACATTTTTAAGTTGACGAAATCCCCACTTCTGTGTATTTTATAGATATATTACGATATATTATTACAGGAGGAGGAATATATATGGATTATACCTTAGACAGCATTGACAAAAGGATTATTGAGATATTACAGGCAAATGCCCGCACACCGGTAAAGGATATTGCGGCTGAGGTTTTTTTATCCTCCCCTGCCGTATCCAACCGGATTGAAAAAATGGAAAAAGCCGGCATTATCACGGGTTATCATGCCAGAATTAATTACCAGCTTTTTGATTACCATATTAAAGCATTTATTAACTTAGAGGTCGAACCGTACCAAAAAAAGGAATTCTATCCCTTTATCGAAGCTATTCCGAATGTCACCGAGTGTAACTGTGTTACGGGTGATTATGCCATGCTCATTGAGGTTGCCTTTCAAACTACGGTACAGCTTGACCATTTCATCAACGAACTGCAGCACTTTGGAAGAACCAAGACTCAGATTGTATTCTCTACCTCTGTAGAACATAGAGATGTTCCGATTCAATAGGCTTAAACCATACTATATTCCATCATCTCATAAACCAGTCTGCTTCCTTCGACAATTTCCGAAGGGAGCAGTGCTCTTGCAACGCACTTTAGCTCCGCATCCGGCTCATCCTCCTTCTGCAGATATGCATAATCCCCATCTAAGCGTGCAACACTGTAATAAATTTTATCTAATAACATTGCTTTCTCCTTTCTCTTCACTTTATAAACTCATATAGTATTGTAACACATCTTCATAACTACACAAAGAAAATGTATTTTTATGCATATATGAACAAAAAATATTGCTTTGATTGTTAAAATTTGGTGAATTTTCACATTTTTTCATTGCTTTCATTTCTCAAATACGGTATATTATTAATATAAACTATGTTTAACTGTCGGGTTACAACAGACAGTTATAGGAGGTAAGTACCTTGTCAGAGTTAGAACTAGATCCTTCCGGTTATGCAGCTTACGCCGCACAGTTGGATAACGAACATATTCCTCAGGAGGAATATGACCAGTTGGTGGAGCCTTATCGTGAAGCGATGACTCGTTTAGAGGTTCGTATGAACGGCCTGAACGAGGATTACAGAAAAAAGTATCGTGATTATCCTATTCATAATATTCAGGCGCGTATTAAAAGCAAAAAAAGTATTGAACATAAGCTTGCTGCAAGAAAGCTCCCGATTAATGCTTTTGCAGCCAAGGACAGTCTGACCGATATTGCCGGTATTCGTGTAATCTGCTACTTTACAGAGGATGTTTATAATATCCTTGCATTGATTAAGCATCAGACAGATTTATTAATTATTAAGGAAAACGACTATATCGCAGAGCCAAAATCTACGGGCTACCGCAGTTATCATATGGTGCTTGGTATTCCTGTATATCGTATCGAGGGTATGCAGTACTACCCGGTTGAGATTCAGCTCCGTACGCTCGCCATGGATTTATGGGCAAGTATGGAGCACCGCATTTGTTACAAGGGCGAAATACCTGATGAAACAACAGATGCTTTTATCCGCTACTCTCACGAGCTGTTGAAGATGGAACGACGCATGAAGCATCATCTGGACGAAATCAGAAAAGACAATCCACAGGAACCGATGCAATAAATCAGAATCAAAAAGAAGCCTTGATAAACACTCAAAGCTTCTTTTTTCTTACATGATTTCCTTAAATACAACTCTGTTTCTTCCCTCTACCTTTGCCTGATATACTGCCTTATCCGCTTCTTCCACAATCTTCTGTACATTTTTCTCCGTACAGTGATAATATGCCGCTCCGATACTTGCAGTAACCTTTACCGACTGATTGGCTTTTTCATAAGTAGCCTTTAGTTTCTCGCGGGTAAATTCCAATCTTTCCCGTATGGTTTCAACCGGAATATTTTTTACAAAAATACAGAATTCATCTCCACCAAATCGTGAAACAAGGTCTACGTTAGCAAAGTGAACCTGAAGCTTCTGTGCCGCTTCCTTGATTGCAGTATCTCCGACCAGATGTCCCAGAATATCATTTACCTGTTTAAAATAATCCAGGTCAAAAAATACCATACAGAAATTAATCTGGTCTTCTTCATGCAAATACTCAGCCACCTCAGCAAGAAATGTATTCTTATTCAAAAGCCCCGTCATGGAGTCCGTTCTTGTCTGCGACTTTAACTTCTGTGCTTCCTTCGTCATCTGATCAATATTAATAATATTACCGAGAATTTTTACAACCTCACCCTTTTCATTCATAATCGGGTAACGTCTTACTCGGCACCACACATAGCCGACCTCTTTTTTCACCAGACGAACGACGCACTCGCTGTTCTCGCACTGCCTTCTGGTTTTCAGATATGCCTCCTTCAAGGCTGCTGCATCATCCTTATGTACCTTCCAGCACTTCATCAGTTCATCAGGATCTCTTGATGGCCTGAAATCATCCAGAGACCAGCCAAACTTATCTCTCATAATACCTGATGCCGTTCCTTCTCCTGTCTGCAAGTCAGTTTCAAAAATAATATCTTCCGATTTTTCAATAATGAGTTCATATCGTTTTTGCTGAATGGCAAGCTTTCTTTCCTCTTCTGCAAGAGTCTGATAGTTTTTCTTTCGCATAACCCCCATTATTGCCTGCATCAGTACGATTAACAGGATAATTGCGATGGTCAGGCTCAGTGTAATCCTGTTTTCATACAGAAAATCCTTCCAGGTATACTGATATCGATGGCTTAACGTATTCTGGAACACAATCATATTCACATCATCCGTAGAAAGCTGTGAAATTGCCGCATCAAGAATATTCTTAATCATTTTATGATCGGTGGACTCTCCGCCTTCCGAATAATCCATGACAGCAAGACAATGATCATCTCCCGTACCTTCCTCATGCACAACTTCCAGACGTGAATATATTGGTCTTCCAAGCCAGTAATCTGCTGCATACTGGTTCACCAGAAGCACATCCGCTGCTCCTGTCAAAACTGCATCAAACGCATCCTCTGTTGTTGCATAATTCTGTTGTATAAAATTCGGATATTCCTCCGCTATAACCTTATCAATGGTCTGAGAGCCTGTACTCATTGCCAGACGCAGGGAACCGTTTCGGTAGAAAATGAGATTTTCGTCCGCAACCATTACCTTATTCATAAAATCATAAGGCATCGTAACAACCATTCTTCCGACTCTTCGGTTCCAGCGGTTATAGGTTACGTCTGCTGTAATAATGATATTATTTTCCTGTAAGTACTCATAATCCACATTTCCTATCGGCAATGCTACATATTCAAATCTAAGCCCACTAAGCTCCTGTATGGCATCCAGAATATCTCTGGTGATTCCCGCAAACTCTCCTGTTTCCGGGTCTTTATAGGAAACAGGAAGATTATCCTGTACATAACCGACCCGCAATGTACTTGTCTTTTTTATAAATTCTCTCTGCTCTGCATTAATATACTGGATATTATAAATCGGAAAATATACTTCCGATAAATCATTCGGCAGATTTGGTCTGTTTTCCTGAAGCTTAGACATGGCTTCATTCAGCTCCTGCATCAGCGCTTCCTTCCCCGGAGTTGTAATAAAGTAAAACGGCGCCTGACCGAATCTGGCAAGAACCTTATCATTTTCCTGCACCTCAAGCAGATTCACTACTGTTGCATCAACCTCTTTATTGCGCATTTTGGAGGTAGCTTCTGTTGTGGTATTACAGTACACAAGCTCGACTGTCAGCAGGTGCTTCTTAGCATAATCCAAAAAATTCTCTGTATAAAAGGAATCTTTTACTACCGCTACCGATAATCCCTGAAAAGCTTCATAATCCTCATAATTCAAATCAGCTCTTCCGCTGTTCGTAATCAGTGCCGTATACTGTTTTCCTGCTGAAAATTCCGAATAAAGATATTTTTCAAGCCCTTCCTCTGTCATCTGTGCCGGTGCCAATAAATCAATCACATCTGCATCCAGTCTCTCTAAGCCGCCTTCATAGTCCGTCACCTGTACAAATTCGCACTCCCAGCCTGTAAGTTCAGCAAGTTCACAAATATATTCATAATTGTAGCCTGCCAGATTACCATCCTGTATCTCACAAAAACCGGGCAGTTCAAATACACCAACCTTCACAGTCCTTTGTGTTTCCGCCGCAGACACCTCTTTTGGATACGCAAAAAACAGCATGATACCAATCAATACCATGCCGGTCAGAATATACATTATCGAATCTTTTTCTTTTATCCAACCGGGATTATTTTTTTTTCATCGCATGTTCTCTCAATTCTATAATGACTTTATAATACTTTAATTGTACTACTATTGCGCATTTTTTTCAATATATTCAGACACTTTACATAAAAAAAGACAGAGACTTTCTCTGCCTTTTCATGTTCTTTATTTCTTTTCTACACCGATGGTAACGTTTTCACCGTTTACATTCCATTCCTTTGCGTTGCCGCCCTCTGCGTATACAAACTCATCTGCAAGAACCTTTTCACCGATTGCCTGCTCATTCTTCTGAATAATCTGAGCAATCTTATCGTTGCCGCTGATATAAACCTTGATATGGTCCATAACCTCGAAATCTGAATCCTTACGCATCGTCTGAACCTTGCTGATTACCTCGTATACGAAGCCTTCCTCTATCAATTCCTCTGTCAGATTGGTGTCAAGAACTACGGTCACAACATTATCAGCCTCTGTTACATAGCCTTCCTTCTGAGCAATGTCGATTAATAAATCTTCCTCTGCAAGCTTAACCTCTACGCCATCTACCTCAAAGGCGATAAAGCCGTTTGCCTTTAACTCATCCATAGCTGAGTTTCCATCGATGGAAGCCAATGTTTTCTGGATACCGCCAAGCTGTTTGCCGTACTTTGGTCCAACGGTTCTAAGCTGTGGCTTAAAGGTATAGGAAGTGAACTCTCTTACATCATCTGCAAAAGTAACAGCCTTAACATTCAGCTCATCCTCGATGATTTCCTGATAAAACTCACCAAGCTCAAACGGAGCCTTGATAAACATATTGCCGATTGGCTGACGGTTCTTGATATTTGCTGTATTTCTGCATGCACGGCCCATAACAACTACCTTGAGAACATTGTTCATATCCTCTTCGAGCTTTGTATCAATCCATGCTTCGTTTACAGTCGGGAAGTCACACAAATGAACACTTTCCGGTGCTGTCTTATCAATGCTGCATACAAGATTGCGATAGATATCCTCTGTCATGAAAGGAATCATCGGTGCTGCAGCCTTGGCGATTGTTACAAGTGCGGTATACAGAGTCATATAAGCATTAATCTTATCCTGCTCCATTCCCTTTGCCCAGAAACGCTCACGTCCGCGTCTTACATACCAGTTACTCATCTCATCCACAAAGGAATCCAGTGCTCTTGCTGCCTCAGGAATTCTGTAATTGTTTAAGTTATCATCTACTGCCTTAACTACAGTATTCAGCTTAGATAACAACCACTTATCCATTACAGGGAGCTTATCATAATCTAAGGTATACTTTATTGCATCGAAGTTATCAATATTCGCATACAGTACGAAGAATGCGTAGGTATTCCACAGAGTACCCATGAACTTACGCTGTCCCTCCTGTACTGCCTTGCCATGGAAACGGTTAGGCAGCCATGGAGCAGAATTGATATAGAAATACCAACGGATTGCGTCTGCACCATAGGTTTCTAATGCATCAAACGGATCTACGGCATTACCCTTGGACTTACTCATCTTCTGACCGTTTTCATCCTGAACGTGTCCTAATACGATAACGTTCTCATACGGAGCCTTATTGAATAATAAGGTGGACTCTGCCATCAGGGAATAGAACCATCCACGAGTCTGGTCTACTGCCTCTGAGATAAACTGTGCAGGGAACTGCTGCTCAAATAAATCCTTATTCTCAAATGGGTAATGATGCTGTGCAAACGGCATGGCTCCTGAGTCAAACCAGCAGTCAATAACCTCCGGTACACGATGCATTTCCTTGCCGCAGTCAGGGCAGGCAAAGGTTACTTCATCAATATATGGTCTGTGAAGCTCTACCTTGGCAGAATCCGGATTACCTGTTCTCTCAGCTAATTCTGCACGACTGCCGATACATTCCTGATGTCCGCACTCGCATTCCCAAACGTTAAGCGGTGTTCCCCAGTAACGGTTACGGGAAATACCCCAGTCCTGAATATTCTCAAGCCAGTCACCGAAACGTCCCTTACCAATGGATTCAGGAATCCAGTTAACTGTATTGTTATTTCTGATTAAGTCGTCCTTCACGGCTGTCATCTTGATAAACCATGATTCTCTTGCATAGTAGATTAATGGTGTATCACATCTCCAGCAGTGAGGATACTCATGTTCAAACTTGGGTGCTTCAAATAATAAGCCCTTTTCTTCCAAATCCTTGATTACCATCGGGTCAGCCTTCTTAACAAATACACCTGCATAAGCAGTTTCCTCTGTCAACTCACCCTTACCGTTAACAAGCTGTACGAAAGGAAGGTCATATTTTCTTCCTACCTGAGCATCGTCTTCACCGAATGCAGGTGCGATATGAACGATACCGGTACCGTCTGTCATAGTAACATAGTTATCACATGTGATGTAATGAGCTTTCTTACGCTGCTTTGCAATAATACCGTTTGCAAAGTCAAATAATGGCTCATATTCTTTTCTCTCTAAATCAATGCCCTTATAGGTTTCCAGCACTTCATACGCCTTAGCGCCTTCTTCAGCAAGCTTGCCAAGAACCTTATCAAGAAGAGCCTCAGCCATGTAGTAGATATAGCCGTCAACAGCCTTTACCTTACAGTAGCTCTCATCCGGGTTCACACAAAGAGCAACGTTAGAAGGAAGTGTCCAAGGGGTTGTTGTCCATGCAAGGAAATAAGCATCCTCACCTACAACCTTGAAACGGGCAATTGCAGAACGCTCCTTAACAGTCTTATAGCCCTGTGCAACCTCCTGGGAAGATAATGGTGTTCCACAACGAGGACAGTAAGGAACAATCTTAAAGCCCTTGTATAATAACTGCT
>CAYLWP010000138.1:0-7237 GCA_964387365.1 uncultured Roseburia sp.
CTCATGAGGATAGCGGTTTGCATGCTCGGAATTCAGTCCTACTCTGCGCAGCATCTCGATAATCATATCATATCTTTCCTGCTTATTTGCTGCCAGCTTATGGATATCGATAGCTTCTCCGACAATATCGCCGATTGTCATACGAGGATCGAGACTTGCGTAAGGATCCTGAAATACAATCTGCATTTTCTTACGGTAAGGAAGCATATCGACCTTAATCTTTTTCTCACTGTCAAAAATAACCTGATCATCATAGATAATCTTTCCTGCTGTCGGCTCATGCAGACGTAACAACGAACGTCCTGTTGTTGTCTTACCACAGCCCGATTCACCTACAAGACCTAAGGTTTCACCTTTATTTACATAGAAGGATACATCATCCACAGCCTTCACATACCTCTTATGCTTTCCATATCCGCCTGCCGGAAAGTACTGCTTTAAATGTTCGACCTGTATTAACTTCTTATCCAAGGCTTTCTCCTCCTTCCATCTGTGCCTTCTGATTCATCCAGCACTGGGTATAGTGAACCTCTCCAAAGGCAGATACAGGCGGCATCTCCTTCAAACAAATCTTCATACAGCTGCTGCATCTTGGAGCAAACGGGCATCCCTTTGGCGGATTTAACAGGTCGATTGGTGTTCCTTCAATCGGAACAAGCTTCTCATGCACCTCTGCATCCAGTCTTGGAATACTCTTTAATAAGCCCTTTGTATATTCGTGCTTCGGATTGTAGAAAATGTCATCTGTGGTTCCGTATTCTACAATTCTTCCGCCATACATAACCGCAATCTTCTCACACATGCTGGCAACAACACCAAGGTCATGTGTAATCATAATAATAGCCATGCCAAGCTTATCCTTTAGCTCCATCATAAGCTCCAGAATCTGTGCCTGAATGGTAACGTCTAACGCTGTTGTCGGCTCATCCGCAATCAGAAGCTTTGGCTCACAGGCAAGTGCAATCGCAATCATAACACGCTGTCTCATACCACCGGACAGCTCATGCGGATACTGCTTCAGACGCTTCTCTGGCTCATTAATACCTACTAAGGTCAACAGCTCCTTTGCTCTTTCTCTTGCTTCCTTTTTACTCTTTCCTGTATGAAGCAGGATAACCTCTTCAATCTGATTACCAACTGTATAAACCGGATTCAGACTTGTCATCGGATCCTGAAAAATAATGGAAACCTCATTTCCTCTAATCTTTCTGAACTCCTTTTCTGACATATTGTGAATCTCATGTCCGTTGAACTCAATCGTACCGCCAACCAGCTTACCCGGATGTGCAGTAAGTCCCATCAGACTGTATGCAGTAACCGATTTACCGGAACCGCTTTCTCCAACAATTCCCAAGACCTCTCCCTGCTTTACGCGGATAGATACGTCATTTAACGCTTTTACCTCTCCTGCCGGTGTAAAGAAGGATAGTCTTTCATGATTTATATCAACAAGATATTCTGACATAATTTCCTCCCACTTAATTCTTCAACTTCGGGTCAAATGCATCTCTTAAGCCATCACCTAACAGGTTAAAGCTAAGAATAATCAAACTGATAAGTAACGCCGGAATAAATAACAGATAAGGATATGTATTCATTCCGTTCAGGGCATCACTGGCAAGACTGCCCAGGGAAGGAAGCGGCACTGCAACACCAAGTCCCAAAAAGCTCAAGAAGCTCTCCGTAAAGATAGACGATGGAATCTGTAAGGTTGTTGTTACAATCAGCGTACCGATACAGTTTGTCAGCAAATGCTTCTTAATAATTCTTCCGCTCTTTGCACCAAGTGCTCTTGCTGCGGTAACATACTCGCTTTCTTTTAACATCAGAATCTGGCTTCGTACCATTCTTGCCATACCAACCCAGTATAACAACGCAAATACGATAAAAATACTAATCAGATTCGTACCGACTGTCTGTATCCAGCCAAAGCCGGGCAGCTCTGCCAGAGTGGCAAGCGGTGCCTTGATGGCAAAGGATAATAAGACAATCAATAAAACATCGGGTACTGTATAAATAATATCTACAATTCTCATCATAATTAAGTCTACCCAGCCACCGAAAAAGGCTGCAATAGAACCATAGACAGAACCGATTACCAGGATAATTGCTGTTGCAATCAAACCTACCGTAAGGGAAATTCGGCTTCCCATCATCACACGGATAGCATAGTCTCTACCCATCTTGTCTGTTCCTAAAATATGAGGAAATACTTTTTCGCCCGCCTCAATTCTTGCAAGCTCATCTGCCGAATACTCCATCGGAGCAAGATTGTTCGCACCTTTTATCTGTTTTTCATAGGAATACGGATAAAACATCGGAACGATAAAAGAGATAAACATGATAAATATAATAACAATCAGGCTTACCATAGCTACTTTATTTTTACGAAGTCTTCTTAAGCCGTCCTTCCAGAAGCTAACGCTTTCTCTCATTACCACGAGGCTTTCCTTTTCCTCCTCGGTAGCCGGCATAAAATCCTCCGGACTTAACTTCATCTGAAAACTGATTGGATTTTCTTTCATTCTGCCTTCCTCCATGATTATTTCAACTTAATACGAGGGTCTACCAGCTTGTAAACGATATCTACAATTACATTCATGACAATAACAATTGTCGCAAGGAAAATTGTAGTACCCATAATAACGGTATAGTCTCTTGAATTAATTGAGCCAATGAACTCTCCGCCAAGACCCGGAATCGTAAAAATCTTTTCTACGACAAAGCTTCCGGTTAAAGTATACGCAATCATCGGACCCATATAAGTAATAACAGGAAGAATGGCATTACGCAGTGCGTGCTTGAAAATTTTCTTCTGTTCCGAAACACCCTTTGCCTTCGCAGTTCTCATGTAATCCTGCCCAAGAACATCTAACATGGAAGATCTCATCAATCTCATAATATATGCTGTCGGATAGAAGGATAAAGAAATTACCGGCATCACATAATGCTTCCAGGATGTTAAGCCGAAGGTCGGAAGAAGCTTCAGGTTAACACCGAGAAAATACATTAATACAGTACAAATAACGAAGCTTGGTACTGCGATACCACATGTCGATATGACACTAATCAGATTATCCAGAAACTTTCCTCTGTGCATTGCCGCAAAACAGCCAAGCGGAACACCAAGACACAGGGAAACAATAATCGCAGCTCCGCCAACTCTTGCGGAAACAGGGAACTTTGTCATGATAATCGACATAACGGTACGTCCTCGCTGCTTTAAGCTGTCTTCGAAATCACCGTGCAGTGCGTCTGTCATATAAGTAAGGTACTGTTCTCCTAACGGCTTGTCCAGGCCATACTTTGCTTCTAATGCCGCTAAAGCCGCCGGACTTACTGCCTTCTCTGAAAGAAACGGCCCGCCGGGTACCAGATTCATCAGAAAAAATGTAAGTGTTGCAACTGCCCAGATAGTCACAATTGCAAGACCAATTCTTTTTAAAATATACTTTAGCATAAAACTCTTTCTCCTTCTCCTACATGATACCTATATCATAAAAAATGTGGCTAGTTAGCTTTCTAAGCAGCACTCCCCCCCTTGGCTCATCTGCTTATTTTGTATAACTATCCACTCATTTTATGCATAGTATGCAAATTAAAAAACAAAATTCACTCAACTATTTTGTTTTTACGCTACTTTTGTCAGTATAAAACAAATTGTAAATGGATTTGTAAAGCGTGTCAAGTGGTGCATTTTAGCATTTCTGCCAGATAATTGTACGACTATTTATGTTTATTCATTTTTACACTTCATCCTGCATAATTACAAATCATTTAACCTATTATATCGCATATTTTTGCATTTTGCATTAAATATTTCTATTTTAATGAATTTTTTGATTAAAACACTATATTGTCCACAGATTTTGCTGTATATTTATAAATATGTCATTCAACTGCAATATTTACGGATTGCTTTCTACTCATAATACTTTATATATGAAAAAAGAAGTTTTTTATCCATACTACTTGACAAACGCCTTTGTATGTATTATTGTATTAAGTAGTTAGTACATTGATACAGTAGTACAGTTGGTTTCACAAAATAAGAAAGGATGATATCATGGCATGGGATCTTAGTTCAGACCGCCCGATATACACACAGATTCTTGAAAAGATTCAGACGCGAATCATTTCCGGAATCTATCAGCCGGGCGAACGACTGCCAAGCGTAAGAGAGCTTGCAGCCGAGGCAAGCGTTAACCCTAACACAATGCAAAAAGCATTTTCAGAATTGGAAAGAAGCGGACTGATTCAGACACAGAGAAACAGTGGCCGCACCGTTACGGAGGACACCGATATGATTAAGCAGATTCAGACACAGGCAGCTTTATCCCAGGTACAAAGCTTTTTCAACTCTATGCAGGAGCTTGGGTTTAACAAAGAAGAGATTTTGGCTTTTGTGAAAAAAGCCGCAGAGGAGGGAGCAGAATGATGGATCAACCATTACTTCAAACAAATGATTTATGTAAGCAGTACAAGGGTGCCGGCAATTACATGGCCGTATACCACATGAACTTGTCTATTCCACGCGGAAAGATTATCGGGCTTCTTGGTCCGAACGGCTGCGGAAAGACAACTCTGATTAAGATGATTAACGGCTTATTGACACCATCCTGCGGTACTATCACCATCAACGGCTATGCACCGGGGGTTGAGACCAAGAAGGTTGTTTCTTATCTGCCGGAGCGTACTTATTTACAGAGCAGTATGCGTGTGCGTGAAATGATTGAATATTTTCAGGATTTTTATGCCGACTTCGACCCGGAACGTGCCTACAATATGTTAGCAGCGCTTGGCATTGACCCGGAAGCAAGATTAAAAACATTATCAAAGGGAACAAAGGAAAAGGTGCAGCTGATTCTTGTTATGAGCAGACACGCAGACCTCTACATCTTAGATGAGCCAATCGCAGGTGTGGACCCTGCAGCAAGAGATTATATATTAAAGACCATTATTACAAATTATAACGAGAATGCAACGATTCTTCTCTCTACACATTTAATCACGGACATCGAGAATATTCTGGATGAGGTTATTTTTATGAAAAACGGATCCCTTGTCCTTCACACCAGCGTAGACGCTATCCGCGAGAAGTTGGGCAAGTCCGTTGATGCTTATTTCAGGGAGGTGTACGCATGTTAGGAAAGTTAATGAAATATGAATGGAAGGGCTTAAGCAAACCGTTAATCGTGTTATACCTTATATTACTGGTCATTACCCTTCTTACGGGAATGATGGTTTTTACCATCAATCCGGAATTTGATGAAGTTGTATTCGGTCTGAATGAGGCGTTAACAGTCCTTTGCTTTATGCTCATGTATCTTGGCATTATTGCATGCTCCATAGGAACCACGCTTATTATTGCAATCCGCTTTTACAAAACCTGCTATACGGACGAAGGCTATCTTACTCATACACTTCCTGTTTCCGCCAAGCAGCTTGTAGCTTCCAAAACAATAACAGCAATACTCTGTAATCTGCTTTCTATCTTCGTGATTGTTGTATCCGTTGTTTTGCTCGTAGTATTTATTTGTGCACACATGGTTAATCTTGGCGAGCTCATGTGGAGCGATATCTCTGACGCGTTCGGGCCGGTATTGGCAGAAGCAAATGAGTTATTTAAGGACGAAATGGGAATCAGTCTGGTTGGCTTTATTGTCTACATCGGCATCATATGTCTTATCAGCTCTGTCTGTGGTGTTATTATGGTTCTTGGCTCTGTCAGCCTTGGCCAGCTTTATACCAAGCACCGCATTTTAGGCGCTATTATTGCATACTTTGCAATCAGCATGATTTTGCAGATGGTTTCATCCCTTGGTACGATTCCGATGTACGCTCTGATTGCCAAAGCCGAGCTTACAGGTGACTCCCTTACCATGTTCACTGTCATGAACCCAAGCCTGATTATCACTCTGCTTACCTCGGTAATCCTTGGCGTTGTTCTTTACTTTGCAAACATCCATATGATGAGTAAGCGACTGAACCTGGAGTAAAATTGATATTAAAGTAAATCAAAAACAAGTGCAGCATAATAGTCCTAAGCAACCTTTGGGCCGGCGCGTTACCGGCAGCTGCGTGGACTAATATGTTGCACTTGTTTCGTACATTGACTAATTAATTGTTCTCATACATTCCAAACGTTCATGAAGCATCTTCATTCTGCGAAGGTCTTCTTCCGCGGTAAGCTCTCGTCCTGAGGCAAAGTAACGAATTGCTCCTTCGTTTTCTTCCAGCTGATTTTTCTGCTCGAGAATTCTTTTCAGCTGATTCACTGTTCCTATACTTCCGTCAATCATCCGTACACTCTTTGGTAACAGCTTGGCAAAGCTGTCCTTAAAATAGTTAAAATGTGTACAGCCAAGTACCAGTTCTCCATAAGCCTCCAGCGGATACGGTGCAAGCATTTCCTTTAAGTAAGCTTCTACCTTGCCGGAATCAAATTCTCCGCGTTCTGCAAAGGAAACAAGCCCGGGCAGCGGGAGCAGGTCAACAAGATGTGCATCGTCCACTCTTTCCACTAGATTTTTAAGCTTTTCCTCCTGTATGGTGAGTGGTGTTGCAACGACCATTACTCTTTTCCCGGCGCTCTTTTCTACCGCAGGCTTCACCGCAGGCTCAATGCCGATAATCGGGAGGTCATACTTGCGGCGCATGACTTCCGCTGCAACTGAGGTTGCTGTATTGCAGGCAATCACAACTGCCTTGCAGTCATGAGCTATCATAAACTGCATGACTTCATCGACATAGGAAATAACCTGTTCCTTGGTCTTGGTTCCATAAGGGACGTGGTCTGTATCTGCATAAAATATGTAATTCTCATTTGGCAGGGTAGTGAGTGCCTGATGTAACAGGGTAAGGCCTCCTATGCCCGAATCAAAGATACCGATGTTCATGTGGTGGGTGATCCTTTCTGTGGAGTGGGTGTATTGGTTCACGCGGGGGCGCTACCGGTTCAGCCCGAGGGGGCTTCACGGTGCTTTGTGGTTTTTTGAAGTATTATCAGGACTGGGCAGACGGCAGGTTCGAAAGCGAGGGCTTTCTCACTGTCGCGACATTCGCCAAATGAAAACGCAGGCGTTTTCATTTGCACTTCCGTAGCGGGATGCTACCGTGAATCAATTCCCGTCGCATCCTGTTACGGAAGCTTTATGCGAATGTCTTGGGTTTTCGCTTGGCTCATTGTACGCGCAAAAAGAGACCCGCAAATCTATGTATCCATAAACCTGCGGGC
>CAYLWP010000139.1:0-7159 GCA_964387365.1 uncultured Roseburia sp.
GAATATCATTGAGAAAAACAAATGGAAAGTTGCCAACGAACACTTGACACAAACATGAAGTATCTTTGGTTTGCTATTTTCTAGAGATTTTCGTATACTATAATTAAGTATCCAAAAACATAAGTCACTTTGAAGTAAAGCGTATGTTCTGTGGTATGGTGCGAGGCTGGTTTACCAAGGTAAAGCCTGACTATAATGATTTCATAAAAGCAATGTTTATGCAGGATGTTGATGCAATGAATGAATACATGAATCAAATCACTGCCGAGATATTCAGTAGCTTTGACACCGGAAAGAGAGCATCAGGGAAGGCTCAGCCGGAGCGGTTCTATCATGGATTTGTCTTAGGCTTAATGATAGATTTGCAAGCGGATTATGTGATTACTTCGAATCGGGAAAGTGGATTTGGAAGATATGACGTTATGCTCGAACCGAAGGATGCGAAGGAAAAACCGGCAGTAATCATTGAATTCAAGGTATTCAATGCCAGAAGAGAAAAGACGCTGGAGGACACCGTGGAAGCGGCGTTAAATCAGATAGAAGAAAAATGCTATGATTCGGCATTACTCGCAAAAGGCATTCCGGCAGAGAAGATATATAAGTATGGCTTTGCATTTGAAGGAAAAACAGTGTTGATTGATACACTGTCATAGAGTTAGAAGAAAAACAAAGTGGTAACTAACCCCAATATATGGGGGTTAATTACCACTTTTAAAATTACTTCAAAATCTTTTCAATTGCCTCTAACTCGTCAGCTGTGAAAGGACTTGCCTGTACAATCTTTGTGTTTTCCAAAATCTGAGAAGCTTTGGAAGCACCGATCAGTACGGAAGTAACCTCGCCGTCGCGAAGTACCCATGAAAGAGCCATCTGTGCGAGTGTCTGTCCACGATTTACGGCAATTTCATTTAATACCTTAATCTGTGCGAGGCGTTCCTGAGATAAAGCATCTTCCTTCAGAAAACGACCGTCTGTACGGATACGGCTGTCTTCAGGAATTCCGTGTATATACTTATCTGTCAAAAGACCCTGCGCAAGAGGGCAGAAAGCGATAATTCCGATACCATTCTGAGCGGCATAGGACTTTAAGCCATCCTCTTCAATATTACGTTGGAACATGGAATAGTTTCTTTGGTTAATAATAAACGGAGTCTTTAATTCGCGAAGAATTTTTACTGCTGCCTCAGTCTGTACCTTATTGTAATTAGAGATACCAACATAGAGAGCCTTTCCGCTCTTTACGATGGAATCCAGTGCAAGCATGGTTTCTTCCAACGGTGTTTCAGGGTCAGGTCTGTGATGATAGAAAATATCTACATATTCAAGTCCCATACGCTGTAAGCTCTGGTCTAAGCTAGCAACCAGATACTTCTTAGAGCCCCAGTCTCCGTAAGGGCCGTCCCACATACCATAGCCTGCCTTGGTTGAGATGATAAGCTCATCACGATATCTGCCAAGTCCGTCCTGCAAAATGCGGCCAAAGCTCTCTTCGGCAGCACCTGCAACCGGTCCGTAGTTATTTGCAAGGTCAAAATGTGTAATACCCTGATCAAATGCAGTAAAGCACATATCAAGCATATTGTCATAGTTCGCATTGCTTCCGAAATTGTGCCATAATCCAAGGGAAACGGCAGGAAGCTTAATACCGCTGTTACCGCAGCGATTGTACTTCATAGTTTCATATCTTTTTGAATCTGCAATATATAGTCTGTCCATAAGTTGAATATTCCTTTCTCTGATATGTTTTTGAAAATACGCTTCCTTGAAAAAGCGCACCATATCCGTAGTATAGCACAATCGGTAAAAAATCAAAAGCAAAAGAGGACTGATAATTTCATAAATAATAGAAAATGGGCAACAATATGTTATATCATTGTTTCATGAATTTGGAAACGCATTTTGCGGATATACGATTGAATAAGAGTCCATATAACTGTACAATAAAAGCAAACGAAGGAAAAAGAAAAAAGCTGAGAGAAGAGAGGAGAAGCAAAGTGATATACACAGTAACATTTAATCCGTCCCTGGATTATATCGTGGAAGTGAATGATTTCAAGCTTGGAGCGACGAACAGAACTGCCTATGAGCAGATGCTTCCCGGCGGAAAGGGCATCAATGTATCCTTTGTATTGAAGAATCTTGGAATTGACAGTACCGCATTAGGATTTCTTGCCGGCTTTGTCGGAGATGAGATTGAGAAGCAGGTAGAGCTCGAGGGAATCAGGGCAGAGTTTATAAAGCTGGAGGAAGGCAGTTCCAGAATTAATGTAAAAATACGAAATATTGACGGAATGGAGATTAATGGCATGGGACCGGACATTCCTGAGCAGAAGGTAGAGGAACTCATGGCAAGAATGAACGAACTGCATGAGGGAGATACACTTGTGCTTGCTGGCAGTATCCCACAGTCCATGCCGGATTCCGTATACATGGATATCATGGCAAGACTGCAGGATAAGGGGATAAAGGTAGTGGTAGATGCAACGAAGGACCTTTTAATGAATGTACTGCAGTATAAGCCGTTTTTAATCAAGCCGAATCATCACGAGCTTGGCGAAATCTTTGGTGTGACACTGAGAACAAGAGAAGAAGTGGTTCCGTATGCGCAGAAACTGAAGGAAAAAGGGGCTGTGAACGTACTGGTGTCCATGTCCGGCAAGGGTGCAGTGCTGATTGACGAGGCAGGAGCAGTTCATATGAGTGAAGCACCGCAGGGAGAGGTAATCAATGCAGTCGGTGCAGGCGATTCCATGGTGGCAGGCTTTCTTGCAGGCTGGTTTATTGCAGGAAATTATGAAAAAGCATTCCGCATGGGACTTGCAACAGGAAGCGCCAGCGCCTTCTCTGAAAAGCTTGCTACAAAAGAAGAAGTGAAGGCAGTGTATTGTGCAACTTGGAAATAGGCTTGAAAGGCAGGGGTAGTATATGAGAATTACGGAATTTTTGGATAAAGCAAGTATTTCCCTTACGGGGGTACCGGGAAATAAAAAAGAAGCAATTGAGCAGGCGGTAGCCCTAATGGCTGCGGGCGGAAAGCTGAATGATACGGAAGGCTACAAAAAACAGGTATTTACAAGAGAAGAAGAGTCAACAACAGGAATCGGTTCGGGAATTGCCATTCCGCATGGTAAATGTGATGCGGTGGCAAAGCCGGGTCTGGCAGCCATGCTGATTCCGGGCGGGGTTGACTTTGAATCCCTTGACGGAGAACCGGTTACATTGCTTTTTCTGATTGCGGCGCCCAATACGAAGGATAACGTACATCTTGATGTATTAAGCAAGCTGTCCGTTATGCTGATGGATGATGCATTTACAGCAGCACTTCGCAATGCAAAAAGTGTAGATGAATTTTTGCAGATTATTGATGACGCGGATAGGGAGAAGGCAGGCGTTGATGAAAGACTTGCCAAGCCAGAAGCAAGCTCAGCGTCAGAAAATGGCTTCAAGATACTTGCTGTAACCTCCTGTCCGACCGGAATCGCACATACCTATATGGCAGCAGAGGGCCTGGAAAAGGCAGCAAAAAAGGCAGGCTGCAGCATAAGAATAGAAACAAGAGGCTCCGGTGGTGCAAAGAATGTACTGACGCGGCAGGAAATTGAAGAGGCGGACTGTATTATTGTTGCCGCAGATGCCAAGGTTCCCATGGAACGTTTTGATGGAAAACGAGTGATAGAATGTCCGGTGTCCGACGGTATCAGCAAGGCTGATGAACTGCTTGCAAAGGCGGTGAAGCAAGAGGCTCCGCTCTATAAAGCGGGTAGCACGCAGGAGGTAACGGAGAAGGAAAAATCCTCAGAGAGTCCGGGACACAGAATCTATACACAGCTGATGAATGGTGTATCCCATATGCTTCCCTTCGTGGTCGGCGGTGGTATTCTGATTGCCCTTGCGTTTCTGATTGACGGTCAGAGTATCGATATCAATACCCTGTCGCCGGAGGAAAGAGCAAACTTTGGTACCATAACGCAGACAGCGGCCTTTTTTAAGAATCTGGGTGGTGTTGCGTTCGGACTGATGCTTCCGGTGCTTGCAGGCTTTATTGCGGAGGCGATTGCTGACCGACCGGGACTGGCACTTGGCTTTGTAGGCGGTATGATTGCAGCCAACGGCAAGTCAGGCTTTCTGGGCGCCTTAGTGGCAGGTTTCCTTGCAGGCTATGTCATATTAGGGCTGAAAAAGGTCTGCGATAAGCTGCCGGAAGCATTGGAGAAGCTAAGCCCTGTGCTCATTTATCCGGTAGTCGGTATTCTCGTTATGGGACTTGGCATGAACTTTATTGTTGAGCCTGTTATGGGCGGCATCAATACGGCATTGAACTCGGGACTGGCAAGCATGGGAGACAACAGCAAGATTTTCCTTGGCTTTGTGCTTGGCGCCATGATGGCAATTGATATGGGTGGCCCGTTTAATAAGGCGGCTTACGTCTTTGGTACAGCGTCGATTACAGCCGGCAATTACGATATTATGGCGGCTGTTATGATTGGCGGCATGGTTCCGCCATGTGCGATTGCCCTTGCAACCCTCTTTTTTAAAGATAAGTTTACCAAGGAAGAAAGACAGTCAGGTCCGACCAACTTTATCATGGGACTGGCATTTATTACGGAAGGCGCCATTCCGTTTGCGGCATCGGATCCCCTGCGCGTGCTTCCGGCATGTATCATCGGTTCCGGAGTAGCAGGTGCATTGTCAGAGATGTTCCACTGTACGCTGATGGCACCGCACGGAGGAATCTTTGTATTCCCGGTTGTGGAGAATCCGCTCGGTTATCTCATCGCACTGGTAGCCGGAACGGCAGTATCGGCGGTATTACTTGGGCTTTTTAAAAAGAAAATTGGTAAATATTCAGAGTAGGTCGAAGCACTTGCTGCTGAGACCGTAAGAACAGAATTCAGAAGTGAAAAATCCATTTGCGAAGCAAATTTAGGATGGATTTTTCATCGTAATTATGAAGGTACTGAATAATTACGAAAAATGCATAATCGTGGAGGATATCGAATATGAAGACATTATCATATACAATCACAGATGAACAGGGAATTCACGCAAGACCGGCAGGAGAGCTGGTGAAGGTCGCTAAGACATTTACTTCTGAGATAAAGATTGGAAAAAACGAAAATATGGTAGATTGTAAGAAAATATTTGGTATCATGGGATTAGGAGCAAAAAAGGGAGAAACAATTACTTTCAGTATTTCAGGTGAGGATGAGGAACAGGCATATACAGCCGTTTTGGAGTTTCTGGAAGCAAATTTATAAACACAGAATCAGATAGAAAGAGGTATCCGCTATGCAGGTATGTCAGGGTAAGAGTGTATTCGGTGGTATTGCCATCGGAAGGATACGGGTATTTACAAAAAAGGAAAAACAGATTAAGCGCGTAAAGGTAGAGAATACGGAAAAAGAGCTGAACCGTTATGACGAGGCGGTTAAGACAGCCAAGGAGCAGCTTGCCGTTCTTTACGAAAAGGCGTTAAAGGAAGTAGGGGAAGCAAATGCAGCAATCTTCGAAATGCATCAGATTATGCTGGAGGACGAGGATTATGCGGATTCCGTTAAAAATATCATTACATCACAGTTGGTAAATGCAGAATATGCCATAGGCGTAACTGCCGATAACTTTGCCAATATGCTTGCGGCTATGGAAGACGATTACATGCGGGCAAGAGCAGCGGATGTACGGGATATTTCCGAAAGGCTGATTTCTGTTCTGGAGGGAAGCGGCAATGAGGAAGTGAAGGCAGATGAGCCGGTGATTCTGCTGGCAGATGATTTGGCTCCATCGGAAACCGTACAGATGGATAAGGATATGATTTTGTCTTTTGTAACCGTTCACGGCTCTGTGAATTCGCATACGGCAATTCTTGCAAGAACTATGGGGATTCCGGCACTGGTAAGCACCCGGACGGTTCTTTCCGAGGATTTGAACGGTGTGCAGGCAGTGGTAGACGGTCATGAGGGTATTCTTTATATTGATCCTGATGAAGCAACCATGCAGAGAATGCAGCAAAAAAAGGCAAAAGAAGAGGATGAAAGGAAGCTCCTTCTGGAACTGAAGGGAAAAGAGGATATCACCCTTGACGGGCATAAGATTATGCTGTATGCCAATATCGGTAATGCAAAGGATCTTGCGCTTGTTTTGAAAAATGATGCAAACGGAATCGGATTATTCCGAAGTGAGTTTATTTATCTGGAAAGTAAGGATTTTCCGACGGAAAATGAGCAGTTTCTTATTTACAAGTCTGTTGCAGAGACTATGGCAGGAAAAAAGGTGATTATCAGAACGCTTGATATCGGAGCAGATAAAAAGGTGGATTACTTCGGCCTGGAACCCGAAGAAAATCCTGCACTTGGGTATCGTGCCATCCGCATCTGCCTTACCCGGACAGAGATTTTTAAAACCCAGCTGAGAGCGATTTTACGTGCAAGTGTATATGGAAATATTGCAATTATGTATCCGATGATTACTTCCGTAAGCGAAGTCAGACAGATTAAGCAGATTATGAAGGAAGTAAAGGAAGAATTGCAGCAACAGCAGATTGTATTCGGGGATGTCATGCAGGGAATCATGATAGAAACGCCAGCAGCGGTCATGATTAGCGATGAGCTGGCCGGGGAGGTAGACTTCTTCAGTATCGGAACGAACGACCTGACGCAGTATACTCTTGCCATTGACAGGCAGAATCCGAAGCTGGATGTCTTCTATGACGCACACCATCCGGCAGTCCTGAAAATGATTCGTATGGTAGTGGAAAATGCACATAAGGCAGGTATCTGGGCAGGTATTTGCGGCGAACTTGGTGCAGATACTACACTGACACGGGAATTTATTGCAATGGGGGTCGATGAGCTGTCTGTTTCACCGGGGAGTATCCTGCCTGTTCGAAAAGTGATAAGGGAAACAAAGGTTGATTGACGGACGAAACATGCGCTTACTGTATTCCCTGTCTCCTTGTACAAAAATAAGCATGCTGCTCCGGGTGTACAGGGATAACAAGTTCTAAGTTTCTCCGCCTAATAAATCGAAAACTTCCGCAACCGGTGCAAACTCACCGTCCATGGTTCGTATTGCGCAATCTGCGAACGTCGTGTTCGCAGATTGCTGTATTTGTTAGGGCAAGGCCCTGTATTTGGCATGAAGTTTTTCGTGTTCCGAAAAA
>CAYLWP010000140.1:0-7125 GCA_964387365.1 uncultured Roseburia sp.
ACTGCGGAAACAGTGATACATAAAGACCTACATACAACGGATTCTTCTGTACCTTCCCATGTCCTCTGTATACATCAATTGCATAAGACATTGCCTGAAAGGTGAAAAAGGAAATACCGATTGGCAGTACCACCTCAGGAATGGCAAATTCCGTATGTAGGAATCTGTTTACCTGTGAAACAGCAAATCCACTGTACTTGTACCAGCCTAAAATTCCCACGTTGGTAAAAATCATCAGGCACATAATCACTCTGACCGGTATCTTTCTGTCACGAACCTTGTCGATTAAGATACCGTAAAACCAGTTAAATAATATGGTTGCAATCATTAAAAATACATATTCCGGCTCACCCCATGCATAAAAGAAAAGGCTTGCAACCAAAAGGAACATATTTTTTAAGGTTATATTTTTCCTTAGTAAACCATAGTAAATTACCAGCACAACCGGTAAAAATACAAATAAAAAAACCTCGCTCGGAAAAAGCATGATGTCCTCCTTGAATCTATAAGCTTATTTCTCCATCGAATACAGAAACAGCCGGACCTGTCATATAGACAAGATTCGCTTCTCTATCCCATTCACATACCAGCTCGCCGCCTAAGACCTTAATTGTAATCTTATTTTCCGTCAAGCCGTTTAAACAGCAGGCTACCACAATGGCACTACAGCCTGTTCCGCAGGCAAGTGTCTCACCTGTTCCACGCTCCCAGACACGCATCTCTACGGTATTTCTGTCAATGACTCTGACAAACTCTGTATTTACTCTTTCCGGAAAACGCTTGTGGTTCTCAAAGAAAGGACCAATTTTTTCGATATCAAGATTTTTTACATCATCCATAAATACAATGGCATGCGGATTTCCAACGGAAACACAGGTCATACGATAGGTATTTCCCTGTACCTCAATTTCTTCATCAATTACCTGTTCCTTTTCCGAAACCACAGGCACATCCTTAGCTGTAAGAATCGGTGCTCCCATATTAACCCTTACCATGGTAACCTTACCATTCTCTACGGTTAAGTCAATATACTTCATAGCACCATAGCTTTCTATGGACAGACTTGTCTTATCGGTCATGCCATGATCATAAACATACTTTGCCACACAACGGATTCCGTTTCCGCACATCTGTGATCTGCTTCCGTCCGCATTATACATTTCCATCTCAAAATCAGCCTTTTCTGACGGATTAATAAAAATCACACCGTCACTGCCAATTCCGAAATGTCTGTCACTCAGTCTTCTTACGATATCCGGCTTTGTCTCCATGTCAAGCTTTTCCACAAAACCATTTACATAAACATAATCATTTCCACAGCCCTGCATTTTTGTAAACTTCATACTCGCTCCCTGCCTTTCTTAACTTATCATAATCTTTTTTCTGTTACAGCTTATCCTTCATAAACTGTTTTATCCTTTACATCTATATCCTGTCCCATCTGAACTTCTATCAGACGGATATCCGTTTCCGCCTTAATCGTATGCTTACAGCCTCGCGGAATTCTGATGACGTCTCCGACACCAACATCACGCTTCTTGCCGTCAAGCACGACAACACCCTCACCGGAAACAACCGTCCATACCTCGTCTCTGTTTCCATGGCTGTGATACTTCATCTGATTTCCCGCATTCAGGGAAACCTTGATTGTCATGAAATCCTCCTGTACATCAATTACATTATAGATACCCCATGACTTCTCCGCATACATGGCTTCCTGTCGCATATTCTCGACGTAGGGCTTCATATAGCTGCTCTGCTCTTTATCCGCCACAAGAATACCGTCGGAGCTTGCTGCTATTACCATATCCTTGCAGCCCATGCAAAGAATCGGAATATCAAGCTCATTTACCACATTGGTATTGTCACAGGTATCGTCCATGACAACATCTCCCTTTGTCTTGTCGGACATGACCTCTGCCATCATATTCCAGGTTCCGACATCGCGCCAGTCTCCTGCATAACGCATAACCTGAATCTTGTCTTCCTTCTCAACGACAGCATAATCAAAGCTGATTTTCGTTGCCGTTTCGTACTTCTGTAACAAATCCTTATAATCTGTAAAATCAATCAGCTCATGAGCCTTATCAATCAGATAACCAAGCCTGAATGCAAAGACACCTGCATTCCAAAGCGCTCCCTGCTTCAGGTATTCCTGCGCTACCTCAACCGTTGGCTTTTCCTTAAAAGACTTAACCGCACTCACCTGCTCATTATTCTCCGGAATAATGTATCCGTATTTTTCACTTGGATAAACCGGCTCAATTCCCATGAGTGTCAGATTCGCCTCTCCCTTTGCAGCAAGCTCGCCCAAACGGTTCACTGCCTCATAATAGGAGTTGTCAACATACGGATCAACCGGACATACAACAACCGGCTCTTCCCTTCCGACCTTCTTCTCATAAAAGAGCTTCGCTGCCGCTAACGCTATGGCAGGAAAGGTATCTCTTCTGCATGGCTCGATACAAATAGTCACCTGGTTCCCCAGCTGATTGCGTATGGCGCTGACCTGTGACTGGCTTGTTGCCACCATGATCTCTGTATTCTCATCCACGGACTTAATCTGATGATACACTCTCTGTACCATGGACTCATATTCTCCCTGTTCGTTCTTAAACAGCTTTATAAACTGCTTCGATCTAATAGAATTACTTAACGGCCACATTCTCTGACCGGAACCACCTGATAGTAATACGATATTCATACTCTTATCCTTCCTTTTACATAGTAGACAGACCCGTGCCTGTATCGCCCGGCTCCTTTCCGGCGACCTATTCCCTCAATGTACGCACACATGTCCGCGTACATTGTAGCACATAATAACGAAAACGTAAACAAATTATGGTTTGCTATTTCGCGCAAAAAAAGAGAGCTCCCGCTCTCTTTTTGTCGACTTCTATCGATTAGAATATTCTTCTTACTGATAAAATATTTCTGTATGTTGCATTTGAAATCTTAATACCTGTCTTAGCTGAGCTTGCATGAACAATCTGACCGTTTCCGATGTAGATACCTACATGACCGGAGTAGCATACGATATCACCCGGCTGTGCATTACCAATGCCTCCGACATCATAGCCTTTGCTTCTCTGCGCTGCTGAGGAGTGTGGTAAGCCAACACCAAAGTTCGCATATACACTTAAAACAAAGCCTGAACAGTCAGCTCCGTTTGTAAGACTTGTTCCTCCATATACATATGAGTTACCTACAAACTGTACCGCAAAATCCGCAACCGCCTTACCCATCTCACTTCCCTGGGTAGTAGCAACCGTCTGCTGTGCTACCGCTATCGTTGCCTTACTCTGCTCTTTCTTCTGCTGTTGCTTAGCAGCCTTTTCTGCCTCTGCCTGCTGTGCAGCCAATCTGGCCTTCTCACGCTCGCTTGCTTCCTTCTCGAGTCTTGCCTGCTCCTCTTCCTTGGACTCAGCATGAACAAAATCTGTTCTTAACGTTACAAAATCCTTGGAAACATAGCCTTTGCCTTCCTCGACTTCAACCTTAACCCATCCGTCAAGATCCTCTTCCACTACCAGCTCTTCTTCTAACGGCAGGAGTCCGAGTACGCCGGATTCTGTACTTGCCTCCTTACGCACCTTAAGAGTAGTAACATCTACAACTGCATAAGTTGTTCCGACTTCCTTGGCAAGTTCCTGTGCATCCTCACCGGTTACACAATATTCTGCCTTAACGTATCCTTCACACTTTCCGGACAGAATCTTATACCAGCCGTCTTTTTCCTCTATGTATTCACCCACAGAATTATCGTAAAGCTTTCCGACAATCTCGCCCTCTTCACTCGGCATACTTCTTACATTCACGTAATTGTTTACCTGGGCAATAACAAGATTGGTAAAGTCCTGCTCATTCTTCTGTGTCTTATCTTCTGTTGTTTCTTCCTTCGCAGCATTCTGTGTATCAGCCTTTACCTGAAGCCCTGATACAGAAAAGCCTGCACTCGTTCTTACTTCCCCTGACTGTTTTCCCTTGGTCTTCTGCACATCTGCCACAGCAGTCTTCTCTGTTGCATAAACCAGCTCCGGTGAAACTCCGGAAAGAATGAAAGTTCCGGCAAGTGCACATACTGCAATTTTAACACTGTAGTTCTTCATGATTTACTCCCCGCGATGTGACTTGTTACAATTTTATTACACCCAAGTAATAAAGTATCATATCTCGTAACAATTGTCAAGGTAAGGAATTAACCATTTTTTACCATGAAGGTCAGATTTAGAATTCGGTTTTTGTGTAAAATTACAATAAGTAGCTATTTACCGCATTTACAGCGTTTGCACCGTCTGCAACAGCCGTAATAATTTGCCTTAATGCTTTTTTACGAATATCACCTGCTGCAAAGACTCCGGGAGTTGAGGTCACGCAGGATTCATCTGCAAGGATATACCCCTTCTCATCCATATCAGCCAATCCTCTGAAACACTCCGTATTGGGTATCACACCAACGGCAATAAACACACCGTTTACTGCTAACACGCTCTCTTCCTTTGTCTGATTCTGATAAATATGAAGAGACTCCACCATATCCTCTCCCTGAATCTTTTTCACTTCCGTATTCCATAAAATCTCGATATTAGGAAGTGTTGCAAGCTTTTTCTGCAAACTGTCTGCCGCCCGCAGGGAATTTCTTCTGTGAATCAGATAAACCTTCTTACAGATTCCGGCTAAAAAGATGGCATCCTCAACCGCAACGTCACCACCGCCGACTACTACAACCGTTCTTCCCTTAAAAAAGGCACCATCACAGGTTGCACAGTAGGATACGCCCATACCGGCAAGCTTCATCTCACCCTCTACGCCAAGCATGGCATGTGTGGCACCTGTCGCAAGAATAACAGCTCTTGCCTCATAATCACCCTCATCCGTATGAACGATCTTTGCTTTTGGGGTATTTTCAACAGACTGCACCTGTGCCGTCAGAAAGTTCACGCCCAGCCTGTCCGCATGCTCCCGGAAACGTTCGCTCATATCACTGCCGCTTATCCCCGGCAGTCCCAGATAATTGTCCACCTCATAGGTTGTAAGAACCTGTCCTCCGCTAATCGGACTTCTGTCTATTACTGCAAGCTTCAGTCCTGCACGTTCTCCGTAAATCGCTGCACCTAAGCCTGCAGGTCCTGAACCTAAAATCAATAAATCATACATATCCTAAAACCAGCCTTTCCTTATATCCATCCACCGTCTAACGTAATAATCTGCCCTGTCAGATATTCATTTCCTTCGCAAAGCTGTAGTGCAAGCTGTGCGACCTCCTGCGGCTTTCCGAGCCTGTCCGCCGGAATCTCCTGCACAAGAGCCTCCAGCTCTTCCTCAGCAAAGCATTGATTCATATCCGTATCAATGATGCCGCATGCAATTGCATTCACCTGGATATTACTGGGTCCAAGCTCCTTTGCAAGCGCTTTTGTAAATGCATTGATTCCTCCCTTAGAAGCAGAATACGCTACCTCCATGGAAGCTCCTACATTGCCCCACACCGATGAAATATTAATAATTTTTCCTTTTTTCCGGCTTACCATTCCCGGCACGGCATATCTGCAGGTTAAAAAGCAGCCCCCCAGATTGGTCTCCATCACCTGTCTCCACTTATCATAGCTCATATCCGTTAATAAACCGATATAGGAAATTCCCGCGTTGTTCACAAGCACGTCCAATTCCTGAATATCTGCAAACATCTCTATTACTGCCTTTTCCTCGCTAATCGGAAAGCAGTAACAGTGGCAGGTTATCCCATACGCCTGCTCCAGCTCCTCTGCCAAGTCATGCAGTAATTCTTTTTTTGTATGACATGTAAGATATAAATCATATCCTGCCTGCGCAAACGCCTGCGCAATTGCTTTTCCGATTCCTCTTGAGGCTCCGGTGATCAATGCCTTTTTTCTGTCCATCTCTTTCTATCTCCCGGCCTTATTTTCTCTTGTAATCCTTTTTCTCTGGCAATAGTTATAAATACACAAAAATAAAATTGTCGGTATATTATAAACAGCAAAATACGTCAATGCCATTAAAGTACTCTTTTCCTCTGCCGTTCCCTGACGGATGTGCTGTATGTCCTGAACCAGAACGCATACAGACAGTAACAGAAGCAGAAATGGCAGAACTAATCCCCATACCGATGAGCGCATCTTAGAAGCACGCAGCTGAATAAATAAAGCCATTCCCAATGCCAAAATAATTAATATAAGTTCTCCCCCATGATTCATAAGGCAATCCCCTTTCGCCTAAAAACCCCCGACAACTGCCGACTTTGCAGTTGTTCTCTCATTGTGTACATATATAGTATACCATAATATCTTTCGGGATTACATAAGAAAGTATTTTTTAGTTTATTCGATTATTTTATTCTCTATAGATGGATTTTACAGTTTATTTGTGAGATAATATTAAATAAGCATGCAATTTATTGTGGCGCTCTGCAAGGAGAAATAACAATGCAAAAGGATAGATTAGTTTATATACAAATCCTGTCTCTGTTCGTGTTTGTTGCTTGTATCATCTTATTTACCACCGATGCAAGCGCTAACCTATGGCAGCGATTGAGAGATTGTGAAGTTTATAATCAGAACTGGACTATTGAGAGTCAATCCTACTCTGAATATTTTGAAACTCTGCCTACCTTTTTCTATACAGAAAATAATGAACAGGAGGTACGGATTAGCAAGACTCTGGAAAACGTCTCTAACGGTGATTGTATTGGCTTCTTTTCATTCCAGCAGCAGGTTCGCATTTTTCTTGACGGAAATGTTGTGTATGAATTTATTCCTGCTGACAATGTTAACAGCAGTACCCCGGGTAATAAATGGAATTTTCTTCCTATTCATGCGGAGGATAACGGAAAAACTGTTACCATTCAAATTTATGAATGTTATTACAGAGATCACATTACTATTCCGACAATGTACTACGGTACTCAGGCAGGCATAACATTATATTATATGGATGCCGAATTACCGGGAGTCATTTTGAGTATCATTATGATATTATTCGGGTTCATTATCGGTATTTTTTGCCTTCTGTACACGAAACGTTCTGATATCGGTCAGGGACTACACTGGCTTGCTGAATATTTCGCACCAGCGACACCACCAGCACGCTTTTGAGCTCCACCTGTAC
>CAYLWP010000141.1:0-6959 GCA_964387365.1 uncultured Roseburia sp.
TGACGAAAAAAAGGAGCGTGAAAAAATGATTTCTCATTTTTTCACAGCCCCTTTTCTTGTAATTAGTTGCCATAAATGGTATAATTTTTAATATCATTGTCATGCAATATGACAATAAACGGAGGTATGAATGAAGAGAAAGCTTACTTTATGGGGAGCGGTATGTTTATTACTGGTATGTCTGATGCAGATGACAGTAATGGCTGCCGGCAATGTTACAATTAATCAGTGTATTATTAGTGGAGCCAATCAGGTGACGGTAGTTGCTACAACGGGGGCGAACGTAGCAAGTGATGATAATAATTATTATTTATTTTCCTTACAGCCATATGAGGCCGGCATAGGTGCAAGAACCAACTTCTGTGCGGTAACGCCAAAGGCAGGCGTTGTAACCATGGCTACCACATTGGATTTGAACACAGCTGCATCTAAGCTGTACAGCAAGTTTGTTATCGCAGTAAAGCTTGGTGGCGTTTATACACCGGTAAGTCAGGAATTTTATATTACCAATCCGGAAGCTGTTGCAACAAAAACAGCGGTAAATCCGGTAACAACATCCATCAAGGGTGTTACCGCTGATAATTCAGCGATTCTTGATCTTAAGAATTTAGGCGTACAGCATGCAAGCTATGAGCTCGCTGTAAACAGATTTTTCCAGCCGGGAGCAGCATACATTACCTATCCATACAATGGAAAGGCATATAACTTCAATCAGGCAGTTGTAGCAGAGTATGATATGATTATGACTCTGTTTGCAACACAGGGTGTAGAAGTTACCATGAACATTGTAAATTACTTTGATGCTGCTACTGCCTTAACAGTGAAACCGACAGGACGTGTAGCGGGTTACAGACATTATGCGTTTAATACCGACGAGCAGGTCGGTGCAGAGGCATTACAGGCACTTATGGTGTTCTTAACAGAGAGATACAGCAATCCGGCAACAGGTCTGATTACAAACTGGATTATCGGTAATGAAGTAAATAACAACAATCCTTGGTATTTTGCAGGCAATTATGATGTTAATGGATTTACCTTAGAATACGAAAAGGCATTCCGTATGTTCTATACGGCAATTAAGAGTACAAATGCCAATGCAAGAGTACTTACCTGTATCGATCAGAGATGGACTTGGGAAGACGGAACCAGAAATCAGTATGGTGCAAAGAAGTTTATTGATGCTTTTAATATTGATATTATTTCTCATGGTAATATCGACTGGGGTGTTGCATGGCATCCGCATCCGGTACCTTTAACAGCAGCACGTTTCTGGGACATGCCTCGTGCGTATAAGTCGTTGAATCTGATTGACCAGACACCGAATACCAGAATGATTAATCCGTCCAATATGGATGTATTTACCAATTATATGTGTCAGCCAACATACCTGAGCCCGACAGGACAGGTAAGATATATTATGATATCAGAGATTCTGTTCAACTCTATGAGCTCCAATGAGGCTACACAGGCAGCATCCTTTGCCTATGCATATAAGCTTGCAGAGAGAAATCCTTATATTAAGGCTTTTGTAGTACATCGTATGGTAGATTCTCCATATGAGAAGGCAAGCGATAAGATTGCATGTGGTCTTTATAACTGTGATGCAAACGGTTGGGCAACAACACCGAAGCAGATTTACGACGTATTCAAGTATATTGATACACCATATTCTGCAGCCTATACACAGTTTGCACTTCCGATTATCGGAGCTGGCAGCTGGGCACAGTTAGGATGTAACTAGTACAGTGAATATAGTTCGGGACAGACTTCGAAATCCAATGGATTTCGGAGCTGCCCCGATTCTTTTTATTAAAGTAGCGATAGATTTTAGGTAAGGGGGAAGTGAATGATAGCAGAAGAGATTTTTTCCGTATTGGGAATTGAAAAAACAAAGGACGAGAAGGCAATCAAGGATGCTTACAGAAGTAAACTTATGCATACCAATCCGGAGGATGACCCGGAGGGTTTTAAGGAACTGCGAACAGCTTATGAGGAGGCGTGTTCTTATGCAAGAAGCACGGAGGAAGAGGAGGAACCGCAAAAGGCTGAAACACCGTCCGGTCTGTGGGTAGAAAAGGCGAAGGCGCTTTACGGAACGCTGTCCGGCCGCTGTGATGCGAAGGCATGGGAAGCGTTATTTGAAGAGGACATATTTGTTTCGCTTGACGGAAACGAAGAATGTCGCAGAAAGCTCTTGATTTTTATGATGAATCACTTTCAGTTTCCGGATTCAGTTTGGAAGCTGATAGAACAGAATATGCATATTTCGAAGGACAGCGCAAAGCTGAAGGAGGAATTTCCTGCCGATTATATTGACTTTCTGGTACGCAGAAGCATGACAACAGAGGCAGTTGACTTTTCGCTTTTCCAAGGAGAAGAGGATGCGGACTATGATTCCTACCTTCGTTGTTATAATGCCTGCTGGGATGCCCTGCATGAGAAGAATACGGAAAAGGTAGAAGCACTTATTGCACAGGCAGAGGCAACCAATGTGACACACCCCTATATGAATATTATCAGAGCAGGGGTCTATAGTGAAAAAGAGGAAAAAGCTAAGGCGCAGGAAATACTGGAGAAGCTGCTGGCGGACTATCAGGAGGAAAGCACGGTGCTTTATCAGCTTGCTGAATTTTACTGGGCAAATGAGCAGCGTGATAAGGCAGCAGAGTGCTTCAAAAAGCTCAAGGCACAGGATGAGCTTCACTATATGGCAAATTACCGTCTTGCCTTCTGGTATGTGGAGAAGGAAGAATATATGGCTGCAAAGGAATGTACCCGTATTGTCATCAGAAGAGGTCAGGACGATGCGATAATAGAGCTTCGCCAGAAGATAAACCGTGCACTCATGGGAGAATATCAGAATAAATGGCAGCAGGAGAAGGATGTAGAGGCAGCCATTGAGATTGTCTGGTGTTATCTGCAGGAGGACAAATTTTACGCGGCAGTTAAGCTGGCAGAGGAAATCAGGGATATCGTTCCGGATAAGAAAAAGGGAGATTATCTTGGACTACTGGCAAGAGTATATATGGGACGTGCTGAGCATGACAAGGCGGTACAGACCGCAGATGCATGGTTACAGGTGCTGGAAAAGCAGGAACAGGAGCCGGACCGGGATGAAAAGGCAAAGAGTGAGCATGAGAGAAATGTAGGCATTGCTCACAGAATCCGCCTGTCCTCTTATCACATGATGGGAAGAGGCTTTAAGAAGTATTATGACAATGCTGTTGCAGAGTATGAGCAGCTTGGCGATACAGCGGTTAAGGACTTGAATATCTTAATCGAAGCAGCAAGGATTTATCTGGAAAAGGAAGAGTATCAGAAATGTCTTGATCTTGCAGAGATTTTGCAGAACCGTTATCAGGTTCGATATGCCAATGTCCTTATGATGGAAGCCTATGTGAAGCTTTGGGATGCCGGCGGAGTGATTCGATGCGGTATGCAGTGTATTCAGGATTTTCCGGATTATGCAAGACCATATGAGGAAATGGCAAAGGTATACTTTGACCTGAAGCATACAGAGGAGCTGGAAGATATCCTAAAGCGCGCCGGGGAGAATAAGGTAGAAAGTATTTATCTGGATGCTTACCGCGATGCGCTTGCCTCACCGGAGGACGAAGAGGATTATAAAATCGGCGACAAGATGGATGATTTTCAGAAGCATTATTCCAACATCATGTCTCGTACCGGTGATCCTGAGAAGTATAAACAGGGATATGAAGTTGTAACAAAGCATCTGATAAAATATCCGTGTAATTACATCTTAAATACCAGAGGTCTGTTTTCTATGTCTGCCAAGGAGTACGAACAGGCATTAAAGGACTTTTATAAGATTTTAGAGAGAGACCCTGCAGATCAGTTTGCACATAATAATATCGGCTGTGTATTAAAATATCAGGGAAAATACGAAGAAGCACTTCCACATTTTCAACAGGCATATTATTATATGTATCGTGAGGGCAAGGAAGAGCCGAATGCCATGCCGCTCGGAAATGCGGCACACACTTATGAGCTGATGGGCGATTACAGGAAGGCGGCAGAGGTATATGAGCAGCTGATGGAGGTATTGCCGGAGCATAAGACCTCCTATGTGACCAACAGCGATATAAGCTGTAATTATGCCAGAAGCGGTCAGCTTGATAAGGCATTGGCGGTTCTTGAAACGAATATAAAGACGCATCGCAATTACGCGAAGCTCCAGTACAGAGCCTGCCTGTATGCAGGAAACCGGAAAAAGGCTGAGGAGATGCGGGAGAATTTCCGTAAACAGATCAGTATCCTGAGTAAGGATAAAATAGGACTTGCCTTACAAAGTGAGCACGAGCATATGCTTGCATGGGAATCCTTCCGAAAAGGCATGTATGAAGAGGCGTTTAAGTACATAGACAGCGCGCTTAGCGTTCATGTAAGTAATGAGCAGTTATCCGCAAAGACAAGAATCGATATGTATATGAATAAATTGTTTTTCCTCACGCTTGCCATTACAAACCGGAAGACAGGTGCTAAGCCACAGGCAGAACAACCGCAACAGCTTCAGGAAGAGAATGCTGACAAAGGTTTCTTTGGAAAGCTTAGTGTGCTGTTCAAAGGAAAAAAACAGGAAGTGCTGACAAAGCCGGAGGACGCTTTGGTAAAGAAATGGAAGGCACAGTTGACTGTTTGTGCGGATGAGCTGAATCGCTATCTGAACTATACCGTTTGTGTAAAGCAAACCAACGGAAGAGATTTGATTCATACAAAAGAATTCTTCTATAAAGACAGATATGCCAGGTTTGTAGAATTTATGGTTGCGTTGTATTTATATGGCAACGAGGCCGGAGAAAAGGCATTGGAAGAGATGCAAAAGAGTAAGCGTTGCAGACTTTGTAATCATAGCTTCTGTATGCGTAATGAGCTTGCTAAGGCGCTGCTGCTCGAGCGTCAGGGCAGGGTAGAAGAGGCACGCATGATTTTTGAGAAGCTGTATGAAGGACAAAGCTATAATCTGTTTGCATGGTGCGGCGCGAGAATGAGTAGTGAGGAATAGAATGGCTGTTTAATCCGGTAATGCGGAGTGAACAGTAGGAAACAGAGAGGTAAATTATGGTTGTAGGAATTGACCTTGGAACCACCAACAGTCTGGTGGCTTATTATACGGAGGAGGGCCCAAAGATTATCCCTAACAGGCTGGGTAAGCATCTGACACCCTCAGTAGTCAGTGTGGATGAGGAGGGTAATGTATATGTGGGAGAAACTGCGCTCGAGAGGATGAGCTTATATCCTGACAGCGTAGCTTCGGCCTTTAAGCGTAGCATGGGTAGTGACAGGGAATATACCCTGAGTGGGAAAAAGTATCGTCCGGAGGAGCTGTCCAGTATCATTCTGCGATTTTTAAAAGAGGATGCGGAAAGCTACCTTGGAGAGCCTGTTACCGAAGCGGTTATCAGTGTTCCGGCTTACTTTGATGACAAGAGAAGAAAGGCGACGAAGCGTGCCGGAGAGCTGGCAGGACTCAAGGTGGAAAGAATGATTTCCGAGCCTACAGCTGCAGCGATTGCTTACGGCTTATATGAAAAGAAGGAGGATACCCGCTTTTTGGTCTTTGACCTTGGCGGTGGTACATTTGATGTTTCCATTCTTGAGCTGTATCACAATATTCTTGAGGTAAGAGCGGTTGCAGGTGACAACTATTTTGGCGGCGAAGACTTTACCAAGGTTTTGGAGAAGCTGTTTCTGAGTAAAAAAGGTATCAGTAGGAATTCATTGTCTGCCAAGGAGCAGGTGCGTTTGTACAGACAGGCGGAAGCTGCCAAGCATGCAATCAGTGACCGGGCACAGGTAACGATGAGCTGCCTGATTCAGGATGAGCATCAGGAAGTGGAGATTACGGCAAAGGAATATGCGGAGGCAAGTGAGGAGTTATTCCAGAAAATAAGAGAACCGGTGAAGAGAAGTCTTTCAGATGCCGGATTATCCCTGCAGGATATTGATGAAGTGGTATTGATTGGCGGAGCAACCAAGCTTCAGATATTCCGTGATTTCTTTATCCGTTTATTCCGTAAGTTCCCGGACACCAGTATCAATCCGGATGAGGCAGTTGCTCTCGGTGCTGCGATTCAGGCTGCCATGAAGGAACGTAATCAGGCAGTAAAGGAAATGATTCTGACAGATGTCTGCTCATTTACGCTTGGAACAGAGGTTGTTATGGAATACAGTGACGGCGTTATGGAGGATGGACATTACTGTCCGATTATTGACAGAAATACTGTCATTCCGACCAGTAAGACCAAGAGACTTTATACTGTCAGGGACAATCAGGAACGAGTGACTGTCAGAGTATTGCAAGGGGAGAGTCGTTTTGCAAGAAATAATCTTTATCTTGGTGAGCTTGAGATTAAAGTACCGAAGGCTGCAAAGGGTGAGGAAGCGATTGATGTTACCTATACCTACGATATCAACTCCTTATTAGAGGTTGAGGCAAAGGTAATCTCCACCGGAGAGGTAAAAAAGCTTGTAATCAAGGGCGCCGATAACACTATGACGGATGAGGAGATAGCACAGCGTATGGAAGAGCTGTCCTATCTTAAGGTACAGCTTCGCGACCAGGAGGAGAATAAGCTTGTCCTTCTACGCGCAGAGCGCATGTATGAGGAATCAGTCGGTGACAGGAGAAATAAGCTCGAATATGGCATCCGTCAATTTGAGGAAGCACTGCGCCGTGAGGAGCGTAGCGAGGTTGACGAAGCCAGACAACTGCTCTGTGAGATAATGGAGGAAGAGTAAAAGGCATGAAGATAAGGCAGAAGTTGCCGCATATTCTGAACGCCGTAGTATAAAAGAAATTAAATTGCAAGAAGGTCATTTGGAAGTGATTTATTTTCAAGAAAAAATCACTTTAAAATGACTTTTTCTTGTTGGAAGAATAGTAAATTAAATTCAGGTTCAGTGGGGGAATGTGCCACACCAGCCGTCTACCATGCCAC
>CAYLWP010000142.1:0-6952 GCA_964387365.1 uncultured Roseburia sp.
TTGTGACATTATTTTGTCAACCATTTTTCTCAAAATTTGGTAATTTTATGATTTATCTACAAAACAACTGTTTGCTTCTCTTGAACACATTTCCCTGTTCAAAAACGGTGGAATTTATGTGGATAATGTGGATAAGTCAGTGTATAAGTCATTTTCAAGCCTTTTGAGCACCCGATTCATGTGGATATCTTGTGAACGTATAAAAAAATGACTGTTCGTTTTTTTGTTCTTCAGACTCCTTTTTTGTGCATTATTACTATGAGCCGTCACAGTAACTCTATACTTCATATCTGTAAATTTATTCTCATTTTTATCGTACTATTCTCTTTATCAGATGCTTCGTATATTTTTCATACAAACTGACGTATCTCTCGTACTTTTTTCGCTGCCTTTTGCTGATTCTGCAGTGTTTACGGCTCTCCTTAAATAGTAATCGCTGCCTGAGCAGCTCATACTGCAGCATCTGTACTACGATTATTTTTGTATGCTCATTGCAAAACCGGGCAGGCAAATCGGGGGTTACAAATCGATTCCAACGTCTGCTCTGTCTGAGCGCCTGCCTGCATATCGAGAGAATTTTTCCTAACACCTGCTCTCTTGTTTCTATCACCTGAAACAGGCTTACCATTTCTGCAACCATTGCTTTGATTAAAAACATCTTCTTTTCACCTTGCCTTTCAGAATGCTTTGTTCAAAAACAGCTTCTATCCTATTCTGCAAGCATTATGGAATCTGATGATGTAGTCTGCTCCGGCTGACATGCGCCTGTTATCCTCTACACATATGATAAACTCCAAGTCCTCTGTCGCTCCCTGTTCTACAATCACACTGTCCATGGAAACCTGAAGAAGCTTACACAGATTATATAAATTGTCCAGTGTCGGAAGGGTTCTTCCCTGAAACCAGCTGTATACCGATTGAAAAGAACCTATCTGCAATTCCCGCTGAATCTGCCTGACTGTAATTCCTCTCTTATCACACATTTCCTTAATTTGCCGCCCGGTTTTTTTCGTGTCTATCATATGCCTCAGCTCCTGTTCTATGCCTGTATTTTCCTCTATAGTATGACACCGCAAAAACCATCTGTCATTCAGTTTGTAACTGAATAACAGATGGTTCACTTTTTGCGCTATTTGAAATAGCGCCGGTTCATTTAACCCCTTATCAATTGGTATTTCATAATTGTTTTATCCTCTGTGCTATCGATGTTAGCCATATTTCTTTTATATTTACGTATACTAACAATAGCACTGTTTCACCCCCAAAAAAGGAGAAATAAAATGACTAATAAAGCATTAGGAGATTATCTTAAGGCTCTTCGTTCGAAGCAGGGATATTCTCAGGAATTTGTTGCATCGCATCTAAATATCATCCGCCAGACTTATTCGCACTATGAGACAGGACGAATTCTTCCACCCTTGGAGGCATTGAGTACACTTGCTGAATTGTATGAGGTTCCCATTGATTCCTTGCTAAAGCTTGCTCTGCAACCGGAGGCAAATCCGGATTCCCTTTCCCTAAACGAATCCACCGTCGGAAAGAAAGACCCTTTCCGTTTATCTGCGAAGGAATCAGAATTGGTCAACCACTTCCGACTGCTTGATAAAAGAGACAAGGAAGATATCCTGGATTATATAAAGCTGAAAGCGCAAAAAGCAACAAAAAGAAATAAGCAATGACATATTAGCTTCTGCCCCATATCCAACAGCAAACCCCCCGATGTACTCCTGCCTGACATTCCTGTCAATTGCATACTTTACATCGGGGTTAACCATCTTTATTATTTCTATTTACTTATACTTTCAGCGGTTCTTCATCTTGGGATACTTTGATGCATCCCATTCTTCTGCTCCCCAGCTGTCTACTCCCCAATCAACACCGTCTTGCCTTCGAAGCCAAATCCATACTTTCTGATATTCTGTGCCGGAATGCCCTCTGCAATGAGTTCTGCTTCGTATTGCTTATCTCGTATCTGTGTCAGTGCTGCATTAACCGTTTCCTCAAGTGTATCTTCCTTTCGCGGGTTAAATACCTTGAATTCTAAAATAAAGGCTGTATCATTCGAGTTCTTCGGCTTTAACATCACATCATATCTTCCGAAGCCACTTTCCCGATTGGAGGTAAGTATATATCTGTCTGCCAGTTCAACGAGAAGTCCTAATACAAATCCATGATAGAAGCGTTCCGGCTCGATTCCTGATGGTCGCTTTCCGGTATCAAAGCTGCTAAATGTATTGAGTGCCACTCGGTTCATGTATTCATTCATAGCATCCAAGTCACCGATAAGCAGTGCTTTTACAAAGTCGTTGTAGTCTTGGGATGCCATTTTAAACCATCCCTTTACCATTTGCCGAAACATCAGCTCCACTTCATGATTAGTTAATTGCAATTCATACTTGGGTTCTATAATGTCATTATTGTCATATTTTTCATAATCGATTACCTTAAGATATCCGCTTGCCAGTAATAAACTCCATATAGCCGTGTCATTTCCATCTAATTGATTATAAACAATCTGCTCGTCAATCGGTGCAAATATATGCTCACCCTTTAACAGCTTCTCAAAGTCAGCCTTAACACCTCTGTTTCCTTCCCTTACCAGCTTGCCTACCAGACTATTCGAGCTGGTATTGGCCCAATATGTGGTAAAATATCCTGTATCAAGATAATTCAAAATCGACCATGGATTATAAATATCCTTTGTTTTTCCAAAGATAAAGCCATCATACCATTCCTTTATCTTTTCTTTATCCTGATATCCCATCTCATCCATTGCTCCAAATACTTCGTCCTCGGTAAATCCAAACGCAGTGGCATACTCTTCTGAAGTTGTAGTAACTACTTTTAAGTTATTCAAATCGGAGAAGATAGATTCCTTACTTACCCTCGTAATTCCGGTCATAATAGCCCTGTCAAGCCAAGGATTTGTCTTGAAGGTTGCATTGAACAGACTTCTTGTAAAAGCTACCAATTCATCCCAGTAGCCATCTACATATGCCTCCTGCATCGGTGTATCATACTCATCTAACAAAATAATCACTTTTTTCCCAAAATGGTGGCTTAACATATCCGACAAATGGTATAGTGACATGGTCGCTTCTGTATCTCCCATATCTGCTGACACTCTGTCAAAATCCTCTTTATCCCGCTCTGTCAATATATTACTCTCTTTCAAAAAATCATATTCTTTATAAATATCTGCAAGTATTCTGCAAATCTTCTTTCTCGTCAGTTCGAAATTCTTTTCCTTTACTGTTGCAAATGACAAACTAATAACCGGATAGGTTCCTTGCAGATTACGATATTTTTCTTCCTGCCAAATGGAAAGTTTCTCGAACACTTCACCTTTTCCTGCGTATTTCAAGGAGAAAAATCGCTCCAGCATGCTCATATTCAATGTTTTCCCAAATCGCCTTGGTCTGGAAATTAGTGTTACACTATCACCACTTTCCCACCATTCCTTGATAAAGGTTGTTTTATCCACATAAAAGTAATCCTTGGTAATCACTGTTTCAAAATCTTGAATTCCGATTGCTACTGTTCTTGCCATTCCCTTACCTATACCTTTCCATGAGTCCTGTTACTAATATACTAACACACTCCGTAAAGATTTTGAATAGTTCAGTCCGTTATCTTGAAACACATTTTCCTTTTTTAAATAAAACTATACAAAACTTATCCGAAAAACACTCCCATTCGTATCATTCAGACCGAATATCCTGTTCCAAGCAAACAATCATCAGACAAGCTCTCGTCAATCTATTCCGATATTACCCTGCTGGTAAATGAAGCTGATTTGTATCATTTAGAATGTCAGATGTCCAACGACAAGGACATGGTAATCCGTATGATTGAATATGATTTTCATTTTGCCCTGCGACATGGCATACAGATGGAAGCACCTAATATTTATACTCTGTACTTTCCTAACTCCACTGTTCTCTATCCGGAAAAGAATGACAGCATACCGGGAAATCTGATTTGTCGCGTTATTTTCCCCGATGGAAGTATACATCAATACAACATACCTACCATGAAAATTCAAACATATAGTCTGGAAGATATTCGTCAAAAACATCTGACCATGTTTCTTCCGTTAAAGCTCTTAAGCTTCCGCCCAAGACTAAAATCTGTAAGCAATCCGATTCGTGAAAACGAATTGACAGAATATATTAATCAGCTTATAGTTATATTAAGAGAAGAATATCATAACGGAAATTTAACGAATCATGAATATAAAGACTACCTTGGTCTAATCAATCTTGCTGCCGAACGTGTTTTTCACTCGCAGCCTAAGTTCAAAGAGGAGGTGCTTAATGTGACAAAATCAGTCCTCATACTACCTAGTGACCTGTACCGCGAAGCTGCTCAAGCCAAGCTTCTTCGAAAAGAACTGGATGAGAAAAATGTTGCTATTGCTGAGAAAGATGCTGCCATTGCTGAAATTCTTGCCGAGAAAGATGCCACACTCGCTGAAAAAGATGCTTCTCTTGCTGAAAAAGATGCCATCATCGCAAATTTACAAATGCAGCTTCTTGCGCAAAAACAATAGATACTGATTAGTAATCCCTGTCTTTGTTAGGCAGGGATTTTTATCATTTATCCAACTTTTTTTTAATCATTCCTTTTATTTCTTCTATAAATGGTTCTTTCAAAATAAACAAACATGCTAAATATGCCACTGCAAAGCAAATACAAGACATCACCAAACTTATAAAATAGCTAAAATTCATATACGAAACCCATATAGATGCAAGCATGCCTACCACTGTTGCTACCACTGTTTTTAATGGATTTATACTATGAAACAATTCAGCAAAGAGCTTTTTGTCTGAAAAATACTGAACAATAAATACTACTATCTCTGCAATCATAGTTCCAATCGCTGCTCCGGTAGCTGCGTATTTGGGAATTAGGATTGCATTTATTATCAAATCCACCACCGCACCTGCTATCACAGAAATCAACACTTTATCTTCTTTTCCAAGAGGAACTAATATCTGAATTCCCATTATATTTGTCAAACCTATAAATACTAAAGTTGGCATCATACACTGCATTGGTAGAATCGCACTATAATACTCTTCCCCAGATAAAAAAAGTACTCCCTGCTTTGCAAAAATAATAAAATACATCATCAACGGAAGTGAAAGAAAATAAACAAATTGTATTGCCTTAACCGCTAAATCCTTAAATTTTTCCTTTTCTCCGTTTTCCACATAATATGAAACTCTTGGTAACAGAACCGCTCCCAAAGAAGTCACAATGCTTACCAGTATATTCTTTATTTTGACCGCTGCATTATAATATCCTACGTCTGCATCTATTTTCATAAATCCCAACATAACCGTATCAAGATTCAGATATACCGTAGTTGCACAGGACATCGAAAAAAAAACCAATATTGGTTTCATATGCTTCCGAAAATCCAATGAATACCGAACCCTTAAATCTACAAATTTATGAAGATTTATAAAATTCATAATTCCCGAAGCTGATGAAGCCAATATTGATATTGCTCCATATATAACATAATCCTCTTTTTCGTGAATAAACAAAAACATTGCAATCAAAGCAATCAATTTGAACACAATGGAACGCCATGTAATATAGGAATACATCTCCAATGCTTTGTATAACCACTCTACTCCCAATGTTGTAAACAAAATCATTGAGCTAATGATAACCAAAAGTTTCTGTTCTTCTTGAAACTTAGGAATTAATACAATCGAAGCCCCAAGTAACACATAAGCAATAACGCACATAATCATGCTTATATAAAAAATTTCCTTAACCGTTTTATTCAGTTCTTCTCTATTATCGCGAACCTTTGCACACGCTCTGATTCCATATGTAGGTATTCCCAATTGCGCTATAATTAAGAAATAACTCACAACCGATGTAGCAAATGACACTTTTCCAAGACCTACGGGTGAAAGTATTCTTGATACATAGGGGAAGGTAAGCAGTGGAAAAATAAATGATGACATTGTTAGAATTATGTTCATTATGAAATTGTGAACGACTGATGTATTTTTTCTTATTACACAATTACTTTTCATGTTCCTCATCATTTATAATTTTATTGATTACACTTATCGTGTAATGACCTTTTCGCAATTTATTTCCAATATTACATGCAGCTCTTATCATTTCTTCCATCTCTTCTTTCGATATTGATTTCATGATTTCAGGGATTTCAGACAATGAATGTACCAATATTCCTATATTATTTTTCTTCACAAATTCGCTTGTTGCTGCTTGTTCCCATACAATGACAGGTAATCCAGAAGCTAAATATAACGATAGTTTATGCGGATTATTATATTTCTGATATTGTCCTGTAACACCATTACACTCATCTATACTGTCTCCATCCCATACAAGTCCAAACAAATTATCATTCTCAGAAATTATATTTGGTATTTCATGCGCTGGAAACTTTCCACAATACTCTATACTTTTGTATTCTTCCTCATAAAAATTAGGACCATATAATTTTATTCTTAAATCGCTATCTATGTTATCCATTTTATATAAATATCCTGCTTTTTCTAGTGATAAGTTCCCTGCAACAACAATTGTTTTTGCATCCGTCTGTTTACGCAGAGTTAAATTTCCTTCCACTAAATAATCAAAAATCTCTAAGCTATATAATCTTTTTTCTTCTATTCCCTGTTGTACAAAATATTCTTTCATTTTATCATTATGCACTATGATATCATCCAAAAGACTATATATTTTTCTCTCCATTCTCCCAAACAATTTTCTTGACTCATATCGTAATTGCTCAACATCATGAATCAATCCTATCGTTCTGCATTTTTTTCTTTTCAATACATACAAATAGCAAATCAGCACATACACAGGAAATCGAACCGGAATTTGTAGCACAATCATGCTTCCTACCTCCAGCTTCGTAAGAAAAGAAACTATATCCTGTATCATATCC
>CAYLWP010000143.1:0-6938 GCA_964387365.1 uncultured Roseburia sp.
TTGCTATACAATTTTCTTTTTTCTAACCACTACCTATTTGTTTCAAACTTTTACCTAATGAAATTGAAAAAATGATATAGTGATATAACAAAATTTTGTGATTGAAAAAGTGTAAGCGTATAATGGTCTCATAAAATGATAAATAGAAAAAGAAATCATATTACATTTGTATTGCTATTAACATTAATCGATATTGTCATAAAAAAATACATATCAGCTACATTTGCGGATGAATTCGATCAATGTTCAGGAGGAATGATACATTTTCATCCCACATATAATACAGCAGGAAGTTTTTTAAATGCCAGATTTGGAGTAGGTTTTTCACAGGTTCTCTTTGAAATATCATTATTCATATTTATTGTGATATTGGTTAAGCTATGGCTTGATTTGGAAAAAGAGTGCATAAATAAAGGATATAATTTTAAATGGATGTTTACTTTGGACTTTTTTATTGCAGCGTGCCTGGCTAGGGCGTTTGAGAGAGTTGGAGGCAGATATACTTTAGATTATTTAGCGATTCAGAATATTGGAGTATTAGATACAGTAGATATTTACATAGCGATAGGTGTGATAGGGGTTTGTATGTTTGGAGTATATAGTTTGATTATTTCGCATCGGCTTTCCGGTAATATTAATTAAAGGTAAGTGTTCACGATACATTTTTACTTGTATTAATTATATAGAATTCGTGTCCAAAAACTACCTCCCCTGTGTCCAAAATTAGTTTACCACTTCACTAACTCGCTAACTGTCTACCCATAAGGTCATTTTTTGCGCTTATGGGCAGACTGAGAGATAGGTTTTTGCCGAGAAACCGCCAATTTGTCTGCCTATAGGAACATCTTTTTGCGCTTATGGGCAGATTGAGGGATAGGTTTTTGCCGAAAAACCACCAATTTGTCTGCCCATAGGGGCATCTTTTTGCGTTTATGGGCAGATTGAGGGATAGGTTTTTGCCGAGAAACCGCCAATTTGTCTGCTCATAGGGGCATTGTTTTACGCTCATGGGCAGATGGGGGATAGGGTTTTGCTCAAGATATGTGCGCCGACAGGCGCCCTAACTCAAAAAATACCTAGGCACTTACACTTGGGCGTGAAAAAACCACCGGTATGATTGGTGCATGACCAAGCAGATCACCGAACTCTACGTTCTCGCCAACACCCTTTCCGATTACAGGAATGACTCTGACTGCTGTTGTCTTCTGGTTAACCATACCGATTGCAAGTTCATCTGCAATGATTCCGGCAATGGTAGTTGCCTTGGTATCGCCCGGAATGGCAATCATATCAAGACCCACTGAACAGACACAATTAAAGTAGATTTATTTGAGAGAGAATCATTGATTATTTTTGATGAGGTACATCTTGCGGATACAGGATTTTTGAGTTGCACTCTGAAAGAAATATCATGTGTATTTAGTCCGGTTATTAAGAAACCGATGTATTAGAGGGAGCAGGAGAAAGGTTTGAAAAAATCCTGCTCTTTTTCCATATAATATGATATACTACTCTTTGATTTACATAATGTGTAACCGTTCAGCGCCGGTAGACAGCGAAGAATATGCGACGAATGCCTGAATAGTTACCATCAGAGAGCGAAAGAATAGTAAAAAGGGTTGGAAGGGAGTAAAGCTTGCAGTGATAGAAGCAACGAATTTATGTAAACAGTTTGAAAAAACAGTGAAGGAAGGAAAAAAGAATCGAAAGATTGAGTTCATGGCAGTCGACCATGCCTCGCTTTATGCAAAAGAGGGCGAAATCGTAGGAATCCTTGGGCCAAACGGCGCAGGAAAAACAACACTTCTCCGCATGCTTGGCATGCTGATGACACCAACAGAGGGCGAATTAAAACTGACAGATGCGTCAGGCGAGACCATTACGGATGTAACCAAGAGAAAGGAAACCATAGGCTATTTATCCAATAATACAAAGCTGTACGCACGTTTTTCCATTCGTGAATACCTTTCTTTTTTAGGGGAATTATATGGATATACCGAACAGGAGATAACAGAGCGTTCCCGTAAAATCTTTGAAGTATTGGATATGGAGAGCTTTGCGGATAACCGAATCGAAAAGCTTTCGACAGGACAGACACAGAGAGCTTCGATTGCGCGTTGTCTGATGGCAAATCCGCAGCTTTATATTTTAGACGAGCCGACACTCGGACTTGATATTTTAAGTGCGGATGCTATTATCCGCTTTATGAAGGAACAGCGGGAAGCGGGCAAGACGGTTTTATATTCCACGCATTATCTGGAGGAGGCAGAGGTGCTTTGTGACCGAATCTACATGATATGTAAGGGAAGAATAGTTGCTCACGGAACACCGCAGTCGCTAAAGGAGCAGACAGGAAGCAATACGCTTAGAGAGGCATTTCATGCCATTTATGATCAGGCAACACAGGAGGGCGCAAGTGCATGAAAAAGGTAGGAATTCTTGTAAGGAAGGAAATGACAGAAATCCTTCGTGATAAAAAGACGTTAATCATTATGATACTGATGCCGTTACTTCTTTATCCGTCCCTGATTATCGGAATGGCTCTGGGAATTAATTTTCTGACGCAGTCACAGGGCGAAAAAGAGTATACCGTAGGCTATTTATTAGAGAACGAAGCATATATGGAGCCTCTCCTTGCACTTTATGAAGAGGATACCGGGGAGCATATGAACTTCCGGGGAGCCTCTGCAGAGGAGGAAGCTTCCCTTAGGGAAGAAGCTGACGTATGGGTAAGCTTCACGCCCGTGGAACAAAGCATACAGATACAGGTAGCCTATACTTCAACCGATTCCAATTCTGGTTATGCGGAATCCGTGATGGAGGAGCTGGTTGAAAGCTACCGCGATGCCCTCCTGCTTCAGAATCTGGAAAAAGAAGGATTAACAGAGGATTTTTTAACTCCGGTAACCTATGAAGCGGTAGATTCCGTCAGTGTAACGGAAAGCCTCGGAATGAACATCGGTAACATGGTTTCCATGATTCTGATTATGATGATTCTGATTGGCGCATTTTATCCCGCAGTGGATATTACAACGGGTGAAAAGGAAAGAGGAACACTGGAAACACTGCTGACCTTACCGGTAACGAATTTCCAGATGATTATGAGTAAGTTTATTGCCGTATCCGTCTTTGCCTGTGCAACAGCCATTCTTTCTGTGCTGGCACTTGGCGGTTCCTTTGTATTTATCATGCTTGCCATGCCGGAAGGAATAACAGGAATCCTGGGAGAAATTCCGATGGAATATTTCCTTACCTGCATCCCTTTGTTACTTCTTGCATTGATTACGACAGCACTGTTGATTACGGCATTTTGCATGTGCTTCTGCGTATTTGCAAAAAGCTCGAAGGAAGCGAACAATTACATCACTCCGGTTATGCTGGTCATCATGTTTGCCTCCATGGTAGGAATGATTCCTTCCATCGAGCTGAATGATAAACTGGCATTGATACCACTGATTAATGTAGGCCTGTTATTTAAGCAGATTTTTGCACAGCATATGGATTTATATCAGGCAGTGGTTACGATAGTAATCAATGCGGCATACAGCGTGATAACCATATGGGTGCTCGGAAAAATGTATAATAGCGAAGATATTATGTTTTCGGACGATTTTAAAAGTTTCCGTCTGTTCAACAAGCGCGGAGACATCAAAAAGGGAACGGTTCCTGCAACCGGCGATGTGATAATCAGTCTTGTTGTGCTGCTTCTTGCCATGTCATATATTGGCAACATCTTCTCTGCAAGAGACCTTTTTGTAGGAACCATAGTAACACAGCTTATGATTTTATCCGTTCCTTTACTGCTGACGTGGTATATGAAGTCGGATAAAAAGACCCTGCTCAGTCTGAGAAAGCCGGATATGCAGATGCTACCAGGAGCTATTTTGCTTTATATCGGTTCCTATGTGCTTATGCTTGCGCTGAGCAGTGTGCTTGTGAAAATATTCCCGGAAAGTACGCAGAGCCTGCAGCTGTCATATGATGAGATTATGAGCCATTCCTTCTTGCTTGTAACCATCGTTGTGGCTGCCATGCCTGCAATCGGCGAGGAATTGTTATTCAGAGGACTGGTGTTTGGCAGTCTGCGTCACAGATATAAAACAGGCTGGGCGATTTTTGTATCTGCATTTATCTTTGCAGCGTTCCACGGCAGCTTTGTAAAGCTTATTCCGACTGCATTACTGGGAGCCTGCTTTGCGTATGTAGTATACAGAGGCGGAAGTATTTTTGTATCCATGACATTGCATTTTCTTAACAATTTTATCTCTGTAGTTGCTATGCAGTATCCGCAGGTAATGACAAAGCTGTTTCCTATTCTGATGAAGGAAGAATTGTCCCGCGCAGAGGTTGTTGTCCTGCTTTTGGCAGGAGTCTTGTGTGTGGCAGCAGGCCTGTGGCTCATGGATGCGAGGGAAAAATCTGAAAAAATAATCAGAAAAGAAAAATATAGTGTTGACATTTAAGTTAGTCTATGCTAACCTGGGCTTGTCAAATACAAAACTAGTGGGTACAAGGATTATTCTTTCCTTTCACTTATATCACACAGCCGGAAAGAGCCGTTACAGGCTCTTTCTTTGTCGTTTTCATACTTTACAATTCGGATAATTTGTGAAAAAATAAGACTTGGAATAACTGTTCAGGATAGGTCGTTATGAAGGTACTGAAGAATTACGACTTGGAAGAGAGGCAGATTTATGGCGAAAAATAAAGAAATCAAGACGAATGCCATGCGTATTCTCGAAACAAAAAAGATTCCTTACACAACACACACATACGAATGCGAGGAATTTATAGATGGCATACAGATTGCGGACATGCTGGGACTTGCACATGAAAAGGTATATAAAACGCTGGTAACGCAGGGAAGCAGCAGGAATTATTATGTATTTGTGATTCCCATTGCGGAAGAGCTTGATATGAAAAAGGCGGCAAAGTCCGTAGGAGAGAAGTCTGTGGCGATGCTCCATGTAAAGGATATCAATGCCGTAACCGGCTATATCCGCGGCGGCTGTACAGCAATCGGCATGAAAAAACAGTATGTAACAAGAATCGAAGAGGCGGCAAAGCAGTTGGAGAAGATTATTGTAAGCGGAGGTAAGCTTGGTATGCAGCTGGAGATGTTACCTGATGACTTGGTTAAGGCAAGTAATGCGCAGTATGCCGATATCATCGTGAAAAAGTAAAGCTACTATATTATAGAAGGGAAAGATAACAATGAGAACCATACAAACAACAGAAATCACACAAAATATCAAGGAAATGTGTATTGAAGCCAATCATTTTCTCACCCCGGATATGGACGAAGCATTGAAAAATGCCGTTACAACAGAGAAAAGCAAGCTGGGACAGCAGATACTCAATCAGCTTCAGGACAACCTCAACATAGCAGGAGAGGACATGATTCCGATTTGCCAGGATACCGGAATGGCAGTTATCTTCATGGAAATCGGTCAGGATGTTCATTTTGAAGGTGGGATTCTGGAGGATGCGATTCATGAAGGTGTCCGTCAGGGATATGTAGAAGGCTTTTTGAGAAAATCTGTTGTTAAGGACCCGTTGATTCGAGAAAATACAAAGGACAATACACCGGCAATTATCCATTATGAAATAGTTCCGGGAGATAAAGTAAAGATTACCGTAGCGCCTAAGGGCTTCGGAAGCGAGAATATGAGCCGTGTATTTATGCTCAAGCCGGCAGATGGCATAGAGGGAGTAAAAAATGCCATTTTGACAGCGGTTAAGGATGCCGGTCCTAATGCCTGCCCGCCAATGGTAGTCGGCGTAGGTGTAGGCGGTACCTTTGAAAAATGTGCTCTTATGGCAAAAAAGGCACTTACAAGACCTGTAAATGAACATTCTGCCATTCCCTATGTAAAGGAAATGGAAGAAGAGTTGTTAGAGAGAATTAACAAAACAGGCATCGGACCGGGCGGACTGGGAGGAACCACCACAGCACTCGCAGTCAATATCAATACCTATCCGACACACATTGCCGGCCTTCCGGTTGCAATCAATATTTGTTGTCATGTAAACAGACATGCGGTAAGAGAGCTTTAATCGGTACTGAATAATTATGAAAGGACAAAATATTATGGATAAATATATAAAGGCACCAATCAGCAATGAGGACGCAGCATCCTTGCGTGCGGGCGATTATGTTTATATAACGGGAACCATTTATACAGCAAGAGATGCGGCACATCTGCGAATGAATGAAACCTTAGACAGAGAGGAAGCATTACCTATCAGTATGGAAAACAATATCATATATTATATGGGTCCGTCACCTGCAAGAGAAGGAAGACCAATCGGTTCGGCAGGACCTACAACCGCCAGCCGTATGGATAAGTATGCGCCAAGACTTTTAGACCTTGGCTTAAAGGGTATGATTGGAAAGGGAAAAAGAAGTGATGCCGTAAAAGCTGCAATAATCAGAAACGGAGCTGTTTATTTTGCGGCAGTAGGCGGAGCAGGTGCACTTTTGTCAAAGTCAATCCTTTCTTCTGAGGTCGTAGCCTACGATGATTTGGCAACAGAAGCTATCAGAAAGCTGGAAGTAGAGAATTTCCCGGTTATCGTTGTGATTGATTCTGAAGGTAATAATCTTTATGAAACCGCCATTAGCGAGTTTGGTGAAGAGTAGTTCGGACTGTTGGTATGTAGTGGTGTCTGACAGGCTGTATTTTAGGATATCAAATATCAATTAAAGAAATTTGAAAAAGTAATTGACAATGATACCCTATTTCTGTATAATGAATTTTGCGTCAAGAGAGACGTACAATTTTATAATTGGTAGAGGATTTAATTCAGTACCAGGGAGAAATACTCAAGAGGCTGAAGAGGCGCCCCTGCTAAGGGTGTAGGTCGGGCAACCGGCGCGAGGGTTCAAATCCCTCTTTCTCCGTTTCGTTTTATTACCTAGTAAAAAGAAATCTTAG
>CAYLWP010000144.1:0-6933 GCA_964387365.1 uncultured Roseburia sp.
ATATTTATACTTTTTTACTATTGTTTTTTGTGAAATTATGATAAAATGGTATTAACTGTCAGGACAACAGAAAAAGATCATACATGAGAAGGCCCATAAGTTTTCGAGTCTGTCTTGAAATTTTAGAGATATAAATACCTGTACAAGTCTGCTTGGACAGGGGAAAGAAAGGTTTGATAACATGAGCGATCCGCAAACTTCTTATTTTTTTAAAAAATTCTATCGGAATATTATTAAATGGTGGTTTGTAGCATATAATCCGGATGTTAAGAAAATTTGGCCTTCCAAAGAAGAGGAAGAAGCCGCATTGGAAGCTGCTGCTTTGTCGATTGACGACGATTCCTATAATGCTGCAACGGGTTCCCACTCCGGTTTGTACGGACAGGGACCTGTGGATGATGATAAGCAGGATATGCTGGAAGAGATTTTGAATAAAGCCAGCTCTCAGAGTTCTATCGACTCGCTGGTTGGATTTTCTTCAAAAAAGCCCTTTCATGAGGTTACTCTTCCACCTGAGCAGGATGATGTTATTGCCGAAGCTAAGGCGATATATGACCGTCTTATGCGTGAGGCAAAAGCCGATGAAGAAAAAAGAATTGCTGAGATTGCAGCGGCAAGAGATGCCGTTCAGGCGCAGGGAATATAGCAACCTCGCGAAGTTCCTTCGCTCGGGCGCGTTGCGCGTCATAGAAACAAAAAGGGAAATGGATGCAAGCATCCGTTTCCCTTTTTGTTTCTATGACTTTGCTTATTCGCGACTATTCACAACGGTTACGAAGTTCTTCCCATCTCTTGTCGATTTCCTGCTGGAATGCTGTAAGCAATTCTTCGTTGCCCTTCTTAAACAGATGCTTAAAGCGTCTCTGAGGGCGAAGGAACTCTTCAATCGGAAGCTTATTCTTTGGCGCATAGCTCAAGCTCCACTTTCCATCAACCACCTCGAATAACGGCCAATAGCAGGTTTCCACAGCCAGCTTACAAATCGTCATCAGCTCAGATGCATCATAGCCCCAGCCTCTCGGACACGGAGACATGACATTTAAAAATGCCGGTCCCGGTGTGTAGATTGCCTTTTCTGCCTTGGTATAGATATCCTTGAAATTGCCAATATAGGTAGTCTGTCCTACATAAGGTACGTGATGCTCTGCGATAATTGCCGCAAGGTCTTTTCTTATCTGTATCTTACCGTTGGAAACCTTACCGGCAGGTGTTGTTGTCGTATCTGCATACTGTGGTGTTGCAGAGGAACGCTGTGTTCCCGTATTCATATAAGCGCCGTTGTCATAGCATACATAAACCATGTCATGACCACGTTCCATCGCTCCTGATAAAGACTGGAATCCGATATCATAGGTTCCGCCGTCTCCACCGAAGGTAATAAACTTATAATTTTCCTTAATCTTTCCTTTTTTCTTTAATACATTATATGCCGTTTCCACACCCGACAGGGTTGCTCCTGCATTCTCAAATGCATTATGGATATAGCTGTCTTCGTATGCCGTATACGGATACATGAAGGAAGAAACCTCTAAACAGCCTGTTGCATTGCCAATAACTGCCTTATCACCTTCATGTAACGCTCTCAAAACGGTTCTTACTGCGATGGTGCCACCACAACCTGCGCACATTCTGTGTCCCGGTGCAAGACGCTCCGGTTTATTCATTACTTCTTTAAAATTGTATGCTGTTTCCATTATCTTTCCCTCAATCCAATGTATTTGTACATGTCCTTCACAACATGAGTTTTGGCCATCTCTTCCAGATTATTGTAGATTCCCTCGAAATCCTCCACCGTAATGTCTCGTCCGCCAAGACCATAGAAGTAGTTGACTACCTCTGCCTGTGACTTAACCTGGAACAGCGCAGCTCTTACCTCTGCCCCGAGAGGACCGCTTGTTGCGGAAAACATTTCGGAACGGTCCATAATAGCAACTGCCTTTACCTTGGAAAGTGCCTGTGCAATTTCTTCCTCCGGGAACGGGCGGAACACACGAATCTTAACCAGGCCAACCTTCTTGCCGGTCTCCTTGCGAATCTTCTCAATAGCCGCCTTACAGGTTCCTGCTGCCGAGCCAATGATAACAACTGCATATTCTGCATCTTCCATTCTGTATTCTTCAAAGAAGCTATACTTTCTTCCTGTCATCTTCTCAAACTTCTCAGCAATTTCAAGGATTACCTTCTTGGCATTCAGCATAGCCTCTCTCTGGGCGCGCTTTGTTTCCATATAGTAATTGGAAACGGCATACGGACCAACTGCCATGGTTTCCTTCGGATTCAGAAGATAATGCTCCGGCTCATATTCACCAACGAACTCCTTTACCAGCTCATCCTCTACAAGAAGAATATTCTCAACACCGTGACTGGTGATAAATCCGTCCTGACAAATCATAACAGGGAGCATAACATCCTTATGCTCTGCAATCGGGAATGCCTGTAAAAAATTATCATATGCTTCCTGATTGGACTCTGCATAAATCTGAATCCAGCCTGTATCTCTTGCACCCATACTGTCAGAATGGTCTGCATTGATATTGATAGGGCCTGTTAAGGCTCTGTTAACCAGTGCGAGTACGATAGGAAGTCTGTCGGAAGCCGCTACATAAAGCTCCTCCCACATCAATGCCATACCACAGGAAGAGGTTGCTGTCAGCGCTCTTGCACCTGCTGCGGAAGCACCGATGGTTGCACTCATTGAGCTGTGCTCACTTTCTACATGAATAAATTCTGTATCTATCTCACCATTTGCAATATAGGTTGCCACATACTGTGGAATCTCTGTTGATGGTGTAATAGGGAATGCAGGCATAACATCAGGATTAATCTGTTTTATTGCGTATGCTACTGCCTCATTTCCCGATAAACGTTCTCTAATTGCCATTTTTTAATCCAATCCTTTCTGTTATCTCGCAATATTTGAACCATCGGTTCAAATTTGCTAATAACAAGCTCGCTTTCGAGCTTGTTATTTACCCTCTCTCATGGTAATTGCTCCAAACGGGCAAACCTTTGCGCAGATTCCGCAGCCCTTACAGTGGTCATAATCAAATTCCTGTCTTTGGCTGTTTACAACCGGAATAGAACAGTCTGGGCAAACCGGCGCACATAAAAGACACTGCTTGCACTTCTCCTTCTCAAAAATCGGAGTTGCAGTTCTCCACTCACCTGTACAGAATTCTCTGGTTGTAGCAGGCTCGAAAATCTTGTTACCTTCGGTAATATCCTGCCATGGACTTCTCTCATTAATTCTATCTTGTATCATGTTATCTGTGTACCTTTCTATGTCATTCTTATGCGCTTATGTAACTTAGCAAGCCTCATCAAATGCAAGCTCAAGCGCCATCATATTGCCGTCAATTACCTCCGGCTTCTTCGCAAACTTATGCTGGAAGGATGCTCTCATTTCCTTTAAGAAATCCTTTCTTTCCATAATATTGGATACAGCAACCGCTGCTGCAAGCATCGGAGAGTTTGGATAATTCTTTCCTAATGCACGAAGAGAAATCTGCTTTGCATTGACTGTATAAACAGCTCCCTTGTATCCATGAAGATGCTCCATCAACTCTTCCTTGGAACGCTCGGAATTGATAATGATAGCTCCGTCTTCCTTGAGTCCCTTTGTTACGTCAATGCTCTCTAAAAGACTTTCATCAACAACCACTACATAATCCGGCTCATAGATATTGGAATGCACGGTAATCGGCTGGTCACTGATACGATTGTAGGCTGTAATCGGTGCGCCCATTCTTTCAGGACCGTACTCAGGAAAGCCCTGTACATACTTTCCGGTCTTAAATGCTACGTCTGCAAGAAGAAGGGCTGCTGTCTTTGCACCCTGACCGCCGCGTCCATGCCATCTGATTTCAACTGTTTTGTTCATCTTTTTCACCTAAATCCTTCCTAAAATATAAAAACCTCTGCCGTAAACGGCAGAGGTTAAATAATTCCTGAAATCCATCTACGACATACCAACATATGCGTCCTTTTTCACGGTAGGAAACCGTCAACGTCTACTCATCCAAAAGAGGACTTTGGCGCTGCAACTCAGGAGGGATATTCCTTATGCCCTTACTCGTACCGCTTCTCAGCTTCTGCGGCTCTCTGTGACTTTCCAGATATAAGTACTGTCTCCATCATAGTCTTTTGTTCCGACATCGCTCTGTCAAAGCGATGTGCTATTGATAAAAATATTCAATTCCACTTTATTATAGTAACGTGCGAATGTATTGTCAAGTACTTTTTTACCATTGCAGAATACCGATGCGGCGTATCCGCTAAAGCAGGTTCACCCGCATATCCACGTTGGCAAGGCTCAGCACATCATTCTGTTCTAACTGCATCAGCTCATACGGCGGAATTCTGGTTCCGTTGACATAGGTACAGTTTGCACTATCCATATCCTGTACGAAATAATTCCTGTTAATCTTGGTAATCAGACAATGCCTGCGACTGACAGCATTAGAGAGCTGTAGAACACCATCCGCTTCTTCCCGGCTTCTTCCGATAACAAAATCATCTTCCTCAACAGTAAAGCTAAAGGTTCCGTCCTTCCCACAATACACGAGCTCGAGTCTGGTATCCGGTGTTTCTTCCCTTTGCTCTGCACACATCCCCGACATGCCGTTTCCCAATATGTCTATCTCCTGCAGCAGCTCTGTGTTGCTAATCTCACCCGACTTCATAAGCTCTGTCAGCTGTTCAATCCGTTTTCTCTTTTCTTCCGGTAAGAAGCCTGCTATTTTTACCAGACATTCCTCGTAATATGCCAGCCAGCTTATCCCGCCTGCATAGCGAAATTCCTGCGAAATCGGCAGTACTGCCCAGAGCGGCTTGCGAAGCGTCTCATCAAAATAGATACTTTCATAGCGCATCCAGATGCATTCGCGCTTCATAAAGCCATTCTCTTCAACCTTTTGCGTTAAAAATACCGTTGCATAGAGAATATCTATCAGTTCATCCTCCGTAAGTGTCGGGAGAATCTCAGCCAAAGGCCTGTACTTTGCAACCTGAAAAATCAGTTTTTCCTTCTCGTTCAGCTTGGTTCTTTTATATGGCAGCATTCCGGAAAGCTTTGCCTGATCTAAAATCATATATCCCATTTCAAAATAAGGATCTTTTTCCTGAAAAAGAAATGATACTTGTTTTTCATTTGATTTTACTATCATATCCTACTCCCCTTCCTGCTGTTTTTTTCTGAGAACTCTCAGTGAATCCGATATATTCATAAAGATTGGAAGCAATGACTTCTTATCCCGTTCCATACACTGCAGTGTCAGAATAACTTCTCTTCCCTCGTAAATTCCCAGAATAAACATGGTAAAAAAAGCATATCCCATCATTTCCGAACGGTATTGCAGCTCTCCGTAATCATATCCGTTAATTCTTCGCTTTATTACCTGCAGACATTCAAATTCCGCCACTCCTGTTTTAAAGCTGTCATAGTAGTCCTGCAGCTTAAGAAGCAGCTTTTCCTGCGTCAGCTCATTTCCTCTTCCGGTTACATTGATAACCACGCGTCTGTCATCCGATATCCAGTTGTAACGCGACACAAGTGTGTCACCCATTCTTGTCTGTTTCCCGCTTGTACGTTTTTCCTCCGACAGGATATGCAGATGTGATGGTATCATAATCTCCATACTGTCATCGTACATGCGGTACTTCTTATATAACATGTTTCCCATTATTTTTCTCGCATTCTTTTCTATTTTGTCTTGCCTGACAGCGCCACAGTTTTCCAAAAAAAGCGCAAAAGACGCTGTTGAATCATCATACAGCGTCTTATAATTTATCCTATTGCTTAAGCATCGATACTATAGTTCGGAGCTTCCTTTGTAATATGAATATCATGTGGATGACTTTCCTTCAGGGAAGCAGCTGAAATCTTAACAAACTTTCCGTTTTCCTTCAGCTCTTCGATATTCTTGGTTCCGCAGTAACCCATACCTGCACGAAGACCACCCATTAACTGGAATACGGTATCCTCTACATTTCCCTTGTATGCTACTCGTCCTTCCACACCTTCCGGAACAAGCTTCTTGGCATCAGCCTGGAAGTAACGATCCTTACTTCCGTTCTCCATAGCAGCGATGGAACCCATTCCACGGTATACCTTATACTTTCTTCCCTGGAATAATTCGAAGGTTCCCGGAGACTCCTCACAGCCTGCAAACATGCTACCCATCATACATACGTTACCGCCTGCTGCGATAGCTTTTGTCATATCACCTGAATACTTGATACCACCGTCTGCAATAATCGGAACACCATATTCCTTAGCTACTGCGTAACAATCCATAATTGCGGAAATCTGTGGAACACCGATACCTGCAACGACACGTGTTGTACAGATAGAACCCGGTCCGATACCAACTTTAACAGCATCAGCTCCTGCCTCAATCAATGCACGGGTAGCTTCTCCTGTTGCTACGTTACCTGCGATAACCTGTAAGTCAGGATACTTTTCCTTGAGCATCTTTACACATCTTAATACATTCTCTGAATGTCCGTGTGCACTGTCAAGTACAACGACGTCAACCTTTGCATCAACCAAAGCTGCTGCACGCTCAAGAACATTTGCAGTAATACCGAGAGCGGCACCACATAATAATCTTCCCTGCTCATCCTTTGCAGCTAACGGATACTTGATTGTCTTCTCAATATCCTTAATAGTAATAAGTCCCTTTAAATTGAAATTATCATCAACGATAGGAAGCTTTTCCTTTCTTGCAGCTGCAAGAATCTTCTTAGCCTCTTCCAATGTGATGCCTTCCTTGGCTGTAATAAGACCTTCGGAAGTCATGGACTCTTTAATCTTCTTGGAGTAATCTGTTTCGAACTTCAAATCACGGTTTGTAATGATACCTACTAACTTTCTTCCCTCTGTAATAGGCACACCTGAAATTCTGAATTTACCCATTAATGCATCTGCATCTG
>CAYLWP010000145.1:0-6851 GCA_964387365.1 uncultured Roseburia sp.
CAAGAAACATCTTACGCAAATTCTCAGCCTGCATGTCCTCACGGCTTGCCGGACCTGCATCACCGGTATATTTTAACTGTTCGAGCTTGGTAACGCCGTCAACAAGAAGCTCTACGTCCGCTCCGAACTGCTCCTTGATCTCTTCATTCGTCAAAATAGTATCTTCGATAATATCATGCAAAAGACCGGCAACGATGGTCTCCTTGTCAAGCTCCAGATCTGCAAGAATAATTGCCACACATAACGGATGGATGATATACGGCTCTCCTGACTTTCTCACCTGCTCCTTGTGTGCTTCGCTTGCAATTCCGTATGCCTTATCAATCATACTGATATCGTCGGACGGATGATATTTCCTTACACGCTCAATAAGCCCGTGATATAAATCCTCCGGGCTTTGAAATTCCTTAATGTATTCAATTTTACGTTCATCTACCTTACGAATCTTATTCTTGCTACCCTTAATGATAAGAGAATCTTCGTAGGTCTGCACATTTGCCTGTTTCTCTTTTCCCTCTGCCATACGCGTCACCAGCCGTTTATCCTATTTTCCTTCGTAGGTAATTGCAGAATCTAATCTATATCCCTTTAATCTGTCTCTTCCGTTCAGTCCTGCAAGCTCCATTAATACAAGAACGCCTACAACCTCTCCTCCGAGAGACTCAACCAACTTAATCATAGCTTCTGTGGTTCCGCCGGTCGCAATCAAATCATCAACAACAAGCACCTTCTGACCGGGCTTAATAGAATCCTTATGCATTTCTATCGTGGCTGTACCGTACTCCAACTCATAATCGACAGATACTGTTTCAGCCGGAAGCTTTCCCTTTTTACGAATTAACACAAAAGGCTTGTGCAAATTATAAGCAAGCGGTGTACCGAAAATAAACCCTCTGGACTCCGCACCTGCTATCACATCATACTCCAGATCCGCCACAAGCTCCTGCATCTTGTCCACTGCAAGCTGTAAACCGTCTGCATCCTGCAAAACGCTCGTTACATCACGGAACATAACGCCTTCTTCCGGGAAATTGGGTATTGTTCTAACATAATCCTCTAGCTTTTTCATCCGACCATACACTCCATTCTATCATCAAAAGTTCAGAACTTATTTTAGATAGATTATAGTATTATTTGCATTATAAGTCAATTCCCTTGTCCGCGCAGGATAAACACGAATTATATAAATCTCACGAGTTCTTCAACTTCTTTTCTCTTAGGCGCTGCTGGTTCTTCGTCCGGGTAACCTACAGCGATTAATGCAGCTACTTTTCTGCCCTCTTCAAGAGAAATCAGTTCTGCGACCTTATCCTCATCAAAAATACCGAGGATAACGGAACCTACTCCCTTTTCATGTGCTGCAAGACAGAAGGTCTGTGTTGCGATACCTGCATCGAAGGTTTCCCAACGGTCTTCCTTGCTGGTTGAGTATGAACCATCCTTTTCAAAGCCGCTTCTTCCGTGAATCATAGTAACAACGACAAGTGCTGCTGCCTTCTCGATTGTTCCTGTGTTGAAGGCAAAACCTAATACCGCATCGTTGGCAAGCTTGGACTTAAGCGCCTTATCCTCAACAACAACATATCTTGTTACCTGTGTATTCTTCCACGATGGTGCAAAGGATGCTGCCTTTACGATTGCTTCCATAACCTCATGGCTGATTGCCTCGTTCTTAAAGTTTCTGATACTTCTTCTTGTTTCAATACACTGTAAAGCTTCCATGTTAAATTCTCCTTTTATATCATTTATCAGGCATTTCTGCCCATACTGCACAGGTTATCTCTTACTCTCCTCGAACTGCCTCTTCATCTTCTTCCATACGCTGAAGTACGCAGGAATCAGGAATGCATCTGCAAATATCCAGGCTAACGGACTGGCAAAGCTTGCTGCCGTAAAGCCAAATATCGGAACAAATACCGAACCAACCAAAGCTCTTGCAACCATTTCCAGCACACCTGCCAGAATGGCAAAGGCACCAAAGCCCATTCCCTGAATCATAAATCGGACAATATTTACCAGCGCGAGTGCAAAATAAAATATCGCATTATTCAGTAAATATTTCTGGGCGTTGACAAGAATCGCTGCTTCTTTTGCATCAACGAACAGCTGCAGAAGCATCGGGCCGAAAAAGAATACAATTCCGAGTGCAATCACAGAATAGATGGCACCTAAAATAATACAGCTTTTTAAGCCCTTATGCAATCGGTCGAGCTTATAGCCTCCCGCATTTTGTCCGCCGTAGGTTGCCATGGTGGCCCCCATGGAATCAAACGGACACACGATAAACATACTAATCTTAGAGGCTGCCGTAACACTGGCAACCGCATCAGAACCCAGCGTATTAACCGAGGTCTGCAGAACAACACTTCCGATTGCCGTAATGGAATACTGTAATCCCATCGGTACACCTGCGTTAAACAGCTCTATAAACTCTCTTTTTTGCGGACGCAGCTCATCCTTTTTCAGATGAAGCATATCAACCTTTTTCACTATATAAATTACACAAATCAGACCTGCTATCGTCTGCGAAATAACTGTTGCCAATGCCGCACCTGCTACGCCGAGTCCAAAGTTCAGGATAAATACCAGATCCATGATTACATTTAATACGGACGAAATCAGCAAAACCACTAACGGTGTTCTGGAATTACCGAGTGCCCGTATCATACCGGAGGTCAGATTAAAAAGAAAGGTTGCCGGAATGCCCATAAAGATAATCAGGATATACTGATAAGAGTACTCCATGATATCCTCGGGTGTCTGCATGATTCTTAAAATCCAACGGCATAAAATTACTGTTGCAATCGTCGTAATAACAGCAAATATACAGGAAAGCCATATGCTGTTTGCCCACAGCTTTCTCATGGCCTTATAATCTTTTGCACCAAACCGATGCGCTACCGGCAAAGCAAAGCCGTTACACACACCGTTACAAAATCCAATAATCAGAAAGTTTATTGAGCCTGTTGCGCCAACCGCAGCAAGCGCATCTACACCAATAAACTTGCCTACAATCGCTGTATCAACCAGATTGTAGAGCTGTTGAAATAAATATCCGAATAACAAAGGTATCGAAAATCCAAGAATTAACTTCATTGGCGAACCTTCTGTCATATCCTTTGTTGTTGCCATGTTCCTGTCCCCTTTTCTATTCATTCTCAGTCTGTAACACAGACTCCTGTTTATCAATTTCGTACTGACTATTTAAGGAAGCCATTAATAATCTGTTCTTCCGCCTCTGCCTCCGTTAATCCCAGTGTCATCAGCTTAATCAGCTGCTCTCCTGCGATTTTACCGATGGCCGCTTCATGTATCAGGCTTGCATCCAGATGGTTCGCCGTAACAACAGGAATCGCCTTGACCTTTGCCTGATCCATAATAATGGCATCACACTCTGAATGACCGGTACACTTATTATTACCGTTTATCTCAGAATGGAAAATCTGCTCCGACTCTCCCTTAGCAACAGATCTGGAGGATACCGTTACACTGGAATCCTCACCGTTCATATCAATATAGAACTTTGTCTCTGCGCGCTGTGTACCATGCGTCATAATCTTTTCCTTTGTCACAAGGCTTGCACCGGCACTCAGAGTTGCTCTTGTATCACGAACCGTGGAATCTACTCCCTTAATCTGAACCGATTCCATTTCCATATAGCTGTTTTCTTCCATATGAATCACAGTCTGCGGATTTAAGATTCTCTGTCCACGACCGTCACCTTCACCGTAATGTTTTTCCACATAACGAACCTTGGAATTCTTCCCGATGTAAAAGGTATGGATACCGTCATGCTGACTATCCTGCTCACCGCAGTTATGAATACCGCAGCCTGCAATAATCGTTACATCGCAGTCCTCACCGACATGAAAATCGTTATATACAACCTCTTTTAAGCCTGCCTTGGATAAAATAACGGGAATATGAAGACTCTCACGCTTTGTTCCCGGCTTAATCATGATATCGATTCCCGGCTTGTCCGTTTTTGTTACAATATCTATATTCTCCGTCGTTCTTCTTCCGGCACTTTCCCCGTCAGAACGAATATTGTAAGCTCCCTCCGGTATCTCATGTAAATCAGCTACCTGGAGCAGTAAATTCTTTTGAATCTCATCCATGGATACAACCTCCTGACTTGTGTCTGCAATTCATACTGCCGCTTAACAGCTCCGGCAAAATATCTTCCTTTTTGCCTTCCCTGCTGACGGAACCATTTGCAATCACGACAATCTTATCCGCTATATCTAAGATTCTCTCCTGATGAGAGATGATAACAATCGAACCATTTGTCTTCTCATGCATCTGCTCAAATACCTGAATCAGATTATGAAAGCTCCATAAGTCAATTCCTGCCTCCGGCTCATCAAAAACAGAAATCCTGGTTCCTCTTGCCATAACAGTCGCTATCTCGATACGCTTCAGCTCTCCTCCGGAAAGGCTTGCATTCACCTCACGCTTAATGTACTCACGTGCGCAAAGACCTACCTCAGACAGATATCTGCAGGCATCCTCTACGCTTACATTTTTTCCGGATGCCAGACGAATCAGATCCAAAACGGTAATTCCCTTGAATCGCACCGGCTGCTGAAAGGCAAAGCTGATACCCTTCTTTGCACGGTCTGTAATGGACATATCCGTAATATCTTCGCCATCCATGAAAATCCGGCCCTCGGTCGGCTTAATAATTCCGGCTATCATCTTAGCCAGCGTTGACTTACCGCCACCGTTGGGTCCTGTAATCGCTGTAAAACGCTCATCAATTTTCAGACTGATATGGTTGAGTATATCTTTTTTGCTTCCATCATCCACATGATAGGAAACATCTCTAAGCTCCAACATGCAACTAAAACCTCCATCGCATATAATATTTTCCTATATTCCTACTTCACAGGTAGATTATACCTATTAATCCATTAAATTTCAACCTACTTCATTTGCATCTTCTCTCTCTATGTGATACGATTAGTCTAATTTCAACTATAATCAAAGAAAAGAAGAGGATTTTTTATGCAACACAAACAAACAACTTCCGCGTCCTGTTCTCGTTACGGATATATAGACGTATTACGTTTACTTTCCTGTATTCTCATCATCGGCGTCCATGTATCCGCCATGAACTGGGGCGATGCACCTGTAACCTCCTCAAAATGGCAGGTTATGAACATCTGCGATTGTATTTCTTTACTGGGCGTTCCATTATTTTTTATGATAAGCGGTGCTTTATTATTAAGTGAACAGTATTCCATTTCCTTGCGGGATTTATTTCTCCGTAAAATACTTCGGTTATTTTTTTGTTATCATATCTGGTTATTTTTTTATAACTGTCTTCCCTTTTTCAGTGGTGAATTAACCCCTGATTTTGTCACTATAAAGGACGAGTTTTTTTTGAAAACACTACTGGGTAAGGGCATTTATCACCTGTGGTTTATCCCTGAGCTGATTATTCTCTATCTTGTCAGCCCAATTTTAAAGGATGCCTTCCGGAAAAAGGAAAATTGTATATACTTCCTGATTCTTTTTGCCATTACCGGTGCGTTTCTTCCGACTATATTAACGTACGATTTTCCGTACCGTCGAATAGTAAACAGTTATTATGAACGCAGCTCTCTTGTTATGCTTACCGGCTACATCGGTTATTTTGTACTCGGACACTTTATTCACACCTTTTTACCGGCATTGTTATCCCGTATGAAAAAGGCAGTACTTGCAATTATAATCATAGTATCCTGTTTCATTACCATCGTTGCCTGCAGTATGGATGCCGTTGCAAAGGGGGAACCTTCAACCATCCTTAACACACCGTTTACGATACTGTCGTTTTGTTCCTGTACCGGAATCTTTTTGCTTGCAAAATGTCATGGTGCAGAGGCAAAAAAGCTGCTGCCCGGGATAGTCTCCATAAATAAGCTGACTTTTGGTATTTATTTGATTCATCCGTTTGTAATAAAGCTTTTAAGCCACTTTAATATAGGAACCTTGAATCCGCATCCGATTATTATGATTCCTGTCCTGACAGCTGTTGTATTTGTACTCAGCGCGATTCCCATTTATCTGATTAGCAGGATTCCCATTCTTAATAAATGGATTATATAGTTTAAAAAGGCGCTTCGCGATTGCGAAACGCCCTTTTTATTCTTTGTGTCGGAATTACATCATGCCGCCCATTCCTGCACCGCCTGCAGGCATTGCCGGAACATCTTCCTTAATTGTAGCAACAACAGACTCTGTTGTAAGTAAAGTGCTTGCAACGCTGCATGCGTTCTGTAATGCACTTCTTGTAACCTTTGCAGGGTCAAGGATTCCTGCTTCGATCATATTTACATACTCTTCCTTGTATGCGTCAAATCCGCAGCCCATCTCAGATTCCTTAACCTTATTGATGATTACGCTTCCCTCAAGTCCTGCGTTGGTTGCAATCTTGAATAACGGAGCCTCAAGTGCCTTTAATACAATCTTAGCACCTGTTTTCTCATCGCCTTCTAATGTATCAACAAGCTTAACAACTTCCTTGGAAGCATGGATATAGGCAGAACCGCCACCGGATACGATACCTTCTTCTACAGCAGCTCTTGTTGCATTTAATGCATCTTCCATACGAAGCTTAGCTTCCTTCATTTCTGTTTCTGTTGCAGCACCAACACGGATTACAGCAACACCGCCTACAAGCTTGGCAAGTCTTTCCTGTAACTTCTCCTTATCAAACTCAGAAGTTGTTTCCTCAACCTGCTTCTTAATCTGAGCAACTCTTGCCTGAATCTTTTCCTTATTGCCTTCACCGTCAACGATGATTGTATTTTCCTTCTGAACCTTAACAGACTTTGCACGTCCGCACTGCTCTAAAGTAGCTTCCT